>JAOZRM010000157.1 GCA_029940175.1 Candidatus Sabulitectum sp.
TGCCATCGTATTCCTTAACCATCTTTCTGCCCTCTTCACGCATCATACCGCTTGTTTCGCGGATAACATTGGGCTTCTCGCAGATGGTAACGCTTTTGTAACCAAATTTCTTTGCATATTCGAAAGCAGCCCTCAGTATTCTCTGACATGCATTTCTGGAAAATATTCTTGTGGAAACAGCAAGATCTTCTCTAGGCACATCACCAAAGTTCTTTGAGAATTTTATGTGTGTGTTCAAAGCATTGTAAACCACATCCGGAGGGTTGGTCCATTCCACTCCACCGTAAAGACCTTCAGTGTTCTGACGGAAAATGACCGCATCAACAAGCGGCTCCTCAATTGTGTCTCCAGGTCCTCTTCTGATAAAGTTAAGAGGGTTGCCTGTAAAAGCCTTGCATGGACGAGTGCAGATATCCAGATTGAAGTGCTGACGCATGGAAACAATTGGACTGAAATAAACAAGACCTTTGTCACGCAGGGAAGGATCAAGATCCTCCATAGCTTTGTCCTTGGGTTTGGAAGTAATTGCCCCGAATAAGGCGATCTTGTGCTTTGCAAGCAGATCAATTGTTCTCTGAGGAAGAGGGTTTCCCTCTTTCTTCCAGAACTCCCAACCAATATCAGCATGAACATAGTCCGCTTCAAAACCAGCTGCGTCCAATACCCTCAAAGCTTCTTTCAGTACCGGTTCACCAATTCCGTCTCCTGGCATTGTTACTACTGTTCTCTTCATTACAATATTCTCCCTGAAGTAAAAAATGACCAATACTGCCGCCGGACCCTACCGGCGACAGGAAAATAAACCCCAAACAGCTAAAGAGGTACCCCCTGTATAAGATCCACGGCACTTTGAATTGCTCCATCGAGCTGCCGGTCAATTCCCTGTCCAATATCCTCCGGCATTTCCAGAACCAGCACGTCTGGAGCAACTCCATTATTCTCCATGTTGTTACCGTTCAGTGTATACCAACCAGTTCCCGGAAGTCTGAAACCGGTTCCATCAGCGAGGTCAACATCAACGGTGCCGATAACAGCTCCGTATGTAGCATTTCCAACAACTGGTCCAAGATCCAGTTCCTTCCACGCTGCAGGAAATATCTCCGCATCGGAATAACAGGTCTCGTTGATCAGGAGAACCAGAGGTTTCTTCCACACACCAAGAGGTTCAACGGTAACGGTTCCACTTCTGCTGGAACTCATTGCGTATTGCTCAGCTGCAAGACTGGCAAGAATCTGATCATGGGTGGATCCGCCGCCATTACCCCTTACATCGATTATCATTGCGTCTCTTCCAAGTCCCTCTGCATAAAGATCTCTTCTGAAATTCTTCACTGATTCCAGATCCATTGAGGGGATATGAAGATAACCAACCCTGTCAGAGGAATAGAAAGAAACCCGATCTCTCTGCCTTGAAAGCCACTCATCATACTCAAGATTCCAGAGATCCCACTGAGAGATCGGAGTTAATCTTACACGCAACGGCTCACCATTCCGTATGAAATTGATCTCTATCTCTCTGTCTGCCGTGTTCCTGAGAGGGGAATAGAAATTATGATTCCACCCAACGAGTTCCCCGTTGATTCTAGTGATAATATCCCCTTGAATAAAGCCGGCAAGATGACCTGGTGATCTGGGAAGAAGGCTGTCGATTCTAACTCCGACGCCATTGTATAGATGATCTGGAAATATACCCGTTTCTCCTGTATATGCCGTGCGAGAGTATCTGTACGGCCCGTAAATTCCCAGATGAGATGCCGAAAGCTCACCAAGCATCCTTCTAACAACATCATTGAACTCATGGTTGATCAGGGCTGCTGCTGCCCTGTCCTCATACTTGTCCCGCATTTCATCCCAGTCTATGCCATGCATATCGCTGTCGTAGAAACTGTCCCTGAGTTGTCTCCATGCTGAACAAAACTTTTCTCTCTGCATATGATCCCTGAACTGTGAGTATGGAGCTGACCATGAAAGCATATCACCATCAGTATTTCTAAGAGAAGAACCATAACTGAGATAAAAAACCGCACCGGCAGTTTCTGTATCAGTTGGTTGAATTCTTTCGGGAGAATAATCTCCACCGCTCACCTTTGTAAGATTCTCACCATCCCAGTCAACAGAGTAGAGTTCCATACCTCTGGAAATGTCTGTTGAAGGGAAGTAGATCTTGCGTCCATCAGGGGTAATTCCGAAGAAGTTGTAGTAACCATCCACAGTGCAGAGCTCCTCAGTACGCATGTAAAGGTCTGCGGTATTTGCTGTTACAACCTCCAAAGGAATATCAAGAAGCACATCTCTATCTTCCATTTTAGCTTCCCAGTCATCAGTATCAAACCATGCCTGCATAATGGAGTAATCCCCATCATCGGTTCGACTGGCCCAGATAAGCCTTCTTCCGTCAGACGGCCATACTGGCTGAAAGTCATCATTGGGATGGCGACTGACATTCACAGGATCTCCTCCGGCCGCTGAAACTATGAAAATGTCTTCGCGGTGGGCCTCCACTGTTGTGCTGAAAGCGATCCATCTGGAGTCAGGCGACCATGAATGGTGTAGAATTCCAGTGGTATCGCATACTTTCCTTGATATGCCCCCGAGAACATTCATGAAATACAATCTGCCTTGACTGTCCAGGAAGGAAAAATCACCTGATGGCGCCCATTCCGCATTGCAGGATACTTCCTGGCCTGTGTTGAGTTGATCAAGGTTAATTTGAATGGGATCTCCCTGGTTGATAACCACTTCCCCAACCACAATTGTCACTTTCCCCTGGGACTCTCTCTGAAAAAGAACCATTGAGCCGTCAGGGCTTATCCTGGGTCTACTCTCCAGAGCACTTGTAGTTGTTATTCTAACCGCATCATCAAGTTTACCGTCTGTGATGGTTGCAGCATAGATCTCTCCTTCTGCCTCCATGACCATAAAAGACGCATCACTGGCAACTGAGAAATCAGACGTGTAAACACCCGCAAATGACAATTCCTCAAGGGGAAAAGGAAGATCAACGTTTGCAGGAAGATAAATATCTTCCATGACCATATCCGCTGTTGAAGCACGAATAAGTTTTCCTGCAGACTCAAAAACAACAACAGAACCGTCAGCACTTATTGAAGGGAAAGTTATCCCTCCCGGAACAGGAGAAGAAAGAGGATTCCCCTGTGTATCATAGAACCTGTCCTGACCGGTTTCATCTTCCATAACATAGAAAACATCCCCATGGGAGTCTGTCAGAGGCCATCTCTGATCTGAGTTAAGAGAAGCCAGAGGAGTGTACCTGTCGACTTCTGTCAGCCAGAGAGAACTTGAGGCACTCCCGGAGTAATGCCTTCTCCACCAGGGAGTAGATCCTCTTTCTATCACATATCCCCCGGAAACACCTGTGAGATTGTTTACAGAAGCTGCAAGTTCAATAGCCGGAGTTCCTCCAGTTGGAGGGATCTTCCATACCCAGTTGCTCCCACCCTCTCGGGAAGAGCAGAAAAGAACCTGATCCCCCTGCCATCCCAGTACCCTGTCTTCGCCTCCATGATATGTCAGTCTGGTTGAAACACCCCCATCAGACGGCATCACATAAACATCTCCATCTCCAGTAGCATTGTTTGTGAATGCGATCCACTCTCCATTCCCGCTGTATGCAGGATGGCTGATCCTTCCCTCACCCGGTGTAAGACATCTTGATACGCCACCAGACACAGAAGCCTCCCAGAGCTTTCCTCTCCAGCAGAATACCATTTCAGATCCATCAGGAGATACAGATGGGAATCTTGGATCAACTATTTCATCGAATGTGGTTATTGACGTAAGAATAAGAGCAAGAAGTAATAGCATTTCGCATCCCCTTTAGTGCAAGGACCAGGAGTCTGGGTGATAATTCATCATCATAAGGGCTTCGGTCGTAGTTTCCCCATTGAATTATATCACAGAATCCGGCTTTCATCAAAAGGTTGATTATCTCATCACGACTGGTTACTGCAAGATTCAGTGTAATTTCCTCTGTAGTTTCGCTGCTATCGTCTACAGTTGTGTAGAACATGTGGTACTTCACAGAGTCAGGGTTCCGTCTGCGCTCAACCTTCTCTCTGAGTATGAGTCGGGTTCCATCAGGCATTCTGGCGCAGTATCGTTCAGTGAGGGGTTCAGAATCTCTTCTTGAAAATACAGGGCTCACCTCAAGAAGAAAAATTCCCCCGGGTGCAGTTACCCTGAAGGCCTCATTGATGATTCCTATCCTGATATCTTCTTCGGGAACACATTGAAGCCCGTTGTAAGGAAAAACCACCACAGGGAATGAACCTGACCTGAAAGGCATCTCTTCGCCTGTTCCCTGTATCCTCATTGCCAACTTACGGTCTGAAGCAGTCCAGTCGTGCAGCATGGAATCGCTGGGTTCAAGAGCAACTGTAACAGACTTTCCCTGCAGTGAACCTGCAAGTCTGCCGGAACCGGCTCCAATCTCCAGGCACGCACCGGTATACTCTTCTCTTAACTGTGTGTAGAAATCAAGTTCAGGCTTATCAGCAGGAAAAACGATACCTTCTTCTGCATTGAAATATTTGGCATATCGGTTCCAGAGATCCCTTGTACTCACGCTGATTAGAATGCAGCTTCCGCGGATCCCGCTCTTATGATGAAATCCTCCGGGTCTATCTGAATCCCGTTCCTGAGAACTTCGTAATGCACGTGAGGACCAACGGACCTTCCAGTGGAGCCCACCCTGCCGATCAGATCTCCCCTTTGAACAGACTGTCCAACAGCCACATCGATTGCGGAACAGTGAGCATATCTGGTGGATATTATATCTGAATGCTTGATCACCATATTGAGACCCCAGCCACCGCTCCATCCACAGAAAATTACTGTTCCATCAGCAGGAGCAAATATTGAAGTTCCAGTATTTGCGGATATGTCAATCCCTTTGTGATATCTCACCGCCCCGGTGAAAGGGTCAACTCTCGCCCCGAAATCGCTCACAAATATTCCGTTCACCGGCCAGATTGAAGGCGTATGTCTTAGTTGATCAGCTTTTTCAACAAGAAGCACTGCCAGAGAATCGTATGCAATCTGTTCTGCATGTGCCAGTCGCTCACAAAGGAGAATTCTCAGTTCAATATCGTCAATGTATCTGAATATATCGGTGCCGGTGTTTTCCAGCGTAAACTGCTCAAGCATCCTCGAGAAATCTATATTCATATCGGCTGCGGCCATAAAGGCACGCTCTTCGCGCTGAGCAACCTGTTGAAGATTTCGTTGGATATTCTCTACCCTGGTGTTTAGCTGGATCAGCTCCCCCTGTAATGTAAGGTATTCCTGATCAGCACTTAAACGCGAGTTACTGGAAACCCCTTTTCCTATACTGAATCCCAGAGCCATAAATACACACACAATCCCCACGGCGATCAAAACAGACCAGCCTGCTTTGGCAGAAGACATGATTATGTGCCTTCGCTTGTGAGACGGATTGTCTGGAATCCAGTTTAGTGAGCCCTTGAACATAAATCTGGCTACTCTACTTCAAAAAATGAAGCAGGGTTGTACTGTCGCTGGTCTCATGAAGCTTGGCAATGGCTCTGTTCTTGAGCTGTCTGACTCGTTCACGACTGATGCCCATTGTTCGACCTATCTCGGCAAGTGTGTGACGTCTGTCAGTTTGAATACCGAAGAAGAGTTGAATAATTGTGCGCTCTCTGTGGTCCAGTATACTGAGCATATCACTGACACTGGTTTTCAGAGCATCTACAAGAACAGCCTCGTTGGGCGTGACACCCCCCTCTGCTGCTATCATTTCCTGGAATGTTTTATCGCTTCCCTCATACACCGGACTATCAAGAGACAAATGTGTACTGTGAATTGACATCATCCCTTCCACCTCTTCCCTGGATACGTCCAGCTCTCCTGCTATTTCAACAGTTGATGGATCCCTGCCCAGTGAATGACCAAGCTCTCTGGTAGCCCGACCCATTTTGTACAATTCACCAACTCGGTTCAATGGAAGGCGAACGATTCTGGACTGTTCCGCAAGAGCCTGGAGTATGGCCTGCCTGATCCACCAGACAGCATAGGTGATGAAACGACAGCCCTTGGTCTCATCGAAACCCTTTGCAGCTCTAATAAGACCTACGTTGCCTTCGTTGATAAGATCCTCAAGAGCAACACCTTGATTCGCATACTGTTTTGCTATTGATACAACGAATCTGAGATTAGCCTCTGTGAGTTCATTCAGTGCTTCCTGATCTCCTTCTCTGATCCGTAGAGCAAGATTCGCCTCCTCTTCGGAAGTAAGAGTATCACGAGTGCCTATCTCTCGGAGATAAAGCTCTAGAGAGCGTCCTTCTGTTCTTCTTGTGGCCAAGTTCATCCGCCTTTCACAACCTGCATATTTTTTCAAATGGCTTTTGCTCTATATATTGCCGAGGTCGGTTTTGGTTCCGGCTAAGATAATCGATTTGTCAACACTTGACAAATCGTCAAGGGGTTGACGGGAGTATTATGGACTGGTCGAATTTTCCCAGAGAGCATGTTAAATGCATGCTGTGCGGTTGTGATGAACCGGATATTCTCAGTGTCCAGAGAAGCTGGCCGGTTTCAATTTGCAGCAATTGCGGGTTGATATACCTGTCAAGTCGCCCTGTTGAATCAGCTCTTGAAGCCATGTACAGCAAAGAATACTATGACAGTGCAGAAGTGGGCTATGGTGGTTACGTCGAAAATTTCAATAAGTACAATGATATTTTCACAAAGCTTTTCAACAGAAGGGCTGGCGACATTGAGCCATTCAGAGGGCAGTCAAGATTACTCGAGGTGGGATGCGCTCATGGATTCCTTCTAGATCATCTCCGTAAACGGAAGTGGAAAGTTAAGGGGTTGGAGGTCAGTTCTCTTGCAGCAAAGTATGCAGTTGAGGAATTGGGTCTTGATGTTTTCTGCGGGAAACTGGAAGATGCTGCATACGACGACAATTCCTTTGATGTAGTTCTTCTTCTTGACGTGCTGGAGCACCTTCACAGACCTTATGAAACGCTGAATGAAATCGGAAGAATACTTGCACCCGGTGGCGTACTTGTTGTTCAATGTCCCTGGGAACTCACCCACTGGGAGGAAAGAGCAGAAGCTTTTCTAAAGAGAATGAAACCCTGCACAATTCCTCCGGATGCCGTCCCTGCACACTTGTATTTTTTCGGTCCTGATACCCTGAAAGCATTGATGAAAAAGGGTGGGTTCTCCACTTTCAGGAAACAGAGCGGTAATTACGGTGCCATCAGAAGGCACATCAAGCCAGTACCGGTAAACGTGGGACCATTTTACGAGAGATTGGCAAGATTTCTCTACGTCAGAATGGGTATCCAGCAGCTTCTAGATCGTTGTGCAAG
>JAOZRM010000158.1 GCA_029940175.1 Candidatus Sabulitectum sp.
ACCTATGACAATCCATAATCTTATGGGAAAAAGTGTACTTTTCTCCGCAGACGGTGAATCCATCTGGATGACTGGAGACGGAGCATCTCCACAGGGGAATATTCCATTTCTCAACAGAATTGATCTGAACACTCTTCAAGCAGAAACGGTATTCAGTTCGAAAGCACCTTACTATGAGAGACCAATGGCATTTGCCGACGAAACCGGTGAACATCTTCTTTTTCTTCGTGAGGCACCCGAGGAATACCCTAATTACTTCATAAGAAGCCTTGCAGACAGTGCAGATCGAAGAATAACCGATTTTGCAAATCCCACGCCTCAGCTTACAGGGCTGTCGAAGGAATTGATAACATACACCAGGGAAGATGGGCTTGAACTTTCAGCAACTCTATACACTCCACCGGGCTATTCGCTGGAGGATGGTTCTCTACCGATTGTTGTATGGGCATATCCGGAGGAATTTGTATCCACTTCCGCCGCATCCCAGATCACTTCTTCACCTTATGAGTACGACTACATAGGATGGTGGTCGCCATTAATATGGCTTGCTCTGGGTTATGGAGTACTGGACGACCCGTCCATGCCCATAGTAGGAGAGAATCCCAACGACACATACATAGAACAGCTGGTGATGGATGCTGAAGCTGCAGTGGATGCTGTGGTTGAACTGGGTGTGGGAGATCGGGATAAATTCGTAATTGGAGGACATTCATACGGGGCCTTCATGACGGTTAATCTTCTTGCTCACTCAGATATTTTCGCAGCAGGTGTGGCAAGATCAGGTGCCTACAACCGAACTCTTACACCATTCGGATTTCAGTCGGAAGATCGTTCTCTCTGGGAAGCCTCTGACGTTTACTGGCAAATGTCTCCCTTCATGTTCGCTAACAGAATAGATGAACCCCTGCTGATAATTCACGGTGCTGACGACAGCAATTCAGGCACCTTCCCTATTCAGAGTGAGCGATTGTTTGGAGCAATCAAAGGGCTTGGTGGCACATCAAGACTGGTTATGCTTCCACTTGAAGGCCACTCTTACTCAGCAAGAGAATCTGTTCTGCACACTTTATGGGAAACCAGCAACTGGCTTGAGAGGTATGCAGGCAGATAGATATATTCTCAGAAATGGGTCTATATACAGTTGCACTCCATGAGTATTGGTAGTTTATTGTCCATTTGCGCCCCCATTCGCCCCTTTGCTCATGGAATGTAATATGCTTATCCTTTGTATCACATAGAACAATGTTCACAAAGGAGCTTTAGGTCATGCGCCGGCTGAAAAACCTGTCTATTCTATGAGTGTGAAGAAAAAAGAAACTGGAATTGATCATCTCACCGGACTGAGAGACAGGTCAGTTCTGCCCTATCTGGAGAAGCAATTCTCAATCAGAGAACATCCCTGGTCTCTGGTAATAATTGACATTGATCATTTCAAACTGGTTAACGATATCTATGGCCACCTGACCGGTGATGAGATTCTCTCCCAGGTAGGACATACCATAAAGGTAAATCTTAAGCATAATGACCATGCTCTCCGTTTCGGCGGAGATGAATTTATTGTGGTTCTTCCGGATACCAGCGGAGACAGCGCCCTCGACCTTGCTCAAAGGTTACTCTTCGAGTTCAGAAAAAGAGAATTCCCAGGAGGACCGAAGATCAGAGTTTCCATGGGAATTGCTCAAAGCAAACCAACCGACAGCGAAATGTCTGATCTGATCTCAATGGCTGACCAGGCCCTGTATCATGCTAAGGAAACTGGACGGGGACGTTTTGTTCTTGCTGAAGATCTGAAATCTCTCCGGGATGCAGAACCGAACTTCTCTCACATGGTTGGAAGAAGAGACGAACTTCAACAGTTGAGAGAACTTGTTGACCATGCATCAGAAGATTCTGCAAGGTTCTGCCTGCTCACAGGTTATCAGGGTACAGGAAAGACAAAACTTGTGGAAGAACTGCTTCATTACTGTCAGTTCAAGCATCTTCCCGTTTTTTCCACTGAGGCTCACCCTGTGTTTCAGGAAGACAGTTTCCTGGTTCTCAGCGCGGTTAGAAAAGCCTTGAATGCGCTCTCTGAAAGTCAGTTGATCTCACTTAAAAAGGCAGCAGGGTCAATCGAACAAGTCACAGCAGAACAGCTTGTAGAGTTTGGTTTTAAGGAAACTTTAAGAACCTCCACCGCTACTGCCCGTGAGATGAAAGCCAGGTCACGGAAAGATTATGGAAGAATTCTCAGGGAGATCTCCAACATTATTCCTTTTGTAACTGTTATAGATAGTCTGCACTGGGCTTCCAACGAATGTATTCAGTTCTTCTCCGAGGTCGTTGCATCCATCCCCGAAGCAAATATCCTCTACATCGGAATGAGCCGGAGCATAGACACATTGAAGATGCTTTCCACTGTATGGACCTGTATTCCATCAAAGAAAATTCACCTGGAACCTCTTGAACCGCCTGATGTTAGAACAATGGTTTTCTTTGCTATGAAAACTCCTGGGATTCCAGATGAAGTGCAGAGCTACATGATGAGGCAGAGTGGTGGAAATGCTCTATTTCTAAGAAAACTTATCAGCTGGGGTCTGAAAATGGGCTACCTGAGTACAGGCAGAGGAGACATCTGTATCTGGCAGGAACCTGAAGAAGAAGAATTGCCAGGTGACATTTCTTCAGTTATTGATTTAATGCTGGGCACCTGTACTCCTACAGAGATGAAAATACTGAGAAGAGCCGCTCTTGCTGGAAACCTGCTCACTCTTGATCTTCTTGCTGAACTGACTTCCATGGATGAATACAGTCTTGCCGAAGCCCTGGACAGGTTTGTTGGCAAGGGGCTTCTCAAAGATAGCGGGAACCATTACTCATTCTCATACGGAGTAATGAGAAGTCAACTGATCTCCCAGATTTCTCCTTCACTCAGGCAGATTCTCCACGAGAAAATTGCACTGTTGCTGGAGAGCGAGAATGAATCTATGGAACGGGACATGCTGGATGCGGTTGCCTATCATTTCTGCAAAAGTAGAAACAACTTAAAGGCTGTGGAATATTCAAGAAAAGCAGCAAATAACAGTTTTTCACTGGGGCTTCACTCAGAATCCATCCACTGGTACAAGGAATACCTCAATCGAGTTCCCAGTCAGGTACATAAGGCAGGTTTTCTACAGGCTCACATCAACATTGGTATTCTGCTGTCTATCACAGGAAAAACGGAGCAGGCTGAAGAATACCTGGTCAGTGCCCTATCTCTTTCAGATGATCCGGTGGATTTGTGTGCCATTTACCACAGGCTGGGCAGAAACAACCAGCGCAGAAGCAATTACCCAAGTGCAATAAAGTACTTCAAAAAAACTGTTTCCATGGGGAATTCAATAAAGGAGCCAACAGGTGTAATGATAAGCAATATGATTGGTGCTCACCTGGAAACTTCATTTATATGCAGACTGCAGAACAAGCCGGATGAAGGATTGGAACAGTTGAAATTCGCAGCAGTTCTGCTGCAAAGTGAGACTGCTGGAATTGACAGATCCCTTGAGGGCACATACTTCGCAAGATTAGCAGATATCGAGAATGAGATCGGGTCTCCAGAGAAATCACTGATCCTCTACAAAAAAGGTCTGGATATCTGTGTTCGCCAGAAAGACCCCACAGGAGAAGCCCTGATTCTGAACAACATGCACGATCTGTATGCTTACAGTGGAGATTACAATTCCACACTTGACTGTCTCAAACAGGTGATCAAGCTGAACAACCAACTGGGCGATCAGCTGGGGCTGGCAATCGGTTACTACAATCTCGCTGAAACCTATACACAGTTGAACATGCTTGATCTGGCCAACAGATATTTTCAGATGTACATTGAGCTGAACAGCAAGATCAACAATCGTCTCGGTATGGGCTATGGCCAGCTGGGGCTTGGAAAGCTCTCCTGGATAAATGGTAAAAACAATCAGGCAGCTGAATACTTCCTTAATGCCTCATTGATATTCAATGAGCTGAACTGTACGGAAATGGAGATCAGCACAGAACTTGACCGGATAAAGGCACTTCTAAGGACAGGAGATCATCAAGCCTGTCAGAACATCCTGGATGAAATAGGAGCGAAGAGTTCAGATTCATCAATTCAGAACTGGCTGTTACATTTCAAAGGTGTTCTGCTTTTCTCCACTGAAAATGACCGGGAAAACATCAGCAGTGCAGTGCAGTTCATAAAACAGTCAATTGATCAGATGGAAAATATGGCTCCGGATGATATCGTCTATTTGTATGGGAATCTCTTCAAGGCCCTTGAGAGAGAAAAGAAATCCGAGAACAACATCCCGGTTCTTGAAGAAGCACTTGAATTGCTTCAATCCGGGCTTTCAAACATCACATCAGAGTCAATTCGTAAAAGTATTCTTTCCCGGTCCGACATGAATTCTTTCCTTGACCTCTGCCGCGATAGGGGAATTGCTTCTTTGCTTCTAAATGGTTAATTTCGATCTATCAGTAAACTCTTAAAATTATTCCAGGGAGAAGCCAATGAGCAGAGAGTTCAGCCGAAAAGACAGATTCAAGTATGCATTCGACACTATGATGTCCCGTGGCACAGCAGGTCTCATTATCTGGCTGGGGGTTATATCCGCAATCCTGATCTTAATCTTTTCTATCATTATTCTGGCCACTGGTACTGCTCCGGAAAATGAGAGCTTCCCAACTCTGCTGTGGATGAGCCTCATGAGAACCATGGATCCAGGCACCATCGGAGGTGACCAGGGAGGTCCGGGATTTCTTATGAGCATGCTGCTTGTAACCTTCAGTGGGATTTTCATCTTCAGTGCTCTCATCGGTATTCTTACCACCGGGCTGGAAGCAAAACTTGATTCTCTGAGAAAAGGCCGATCGAGAGTTGTGGAAACCGGCCATACTGTGATCCTGGGCTGGTCCGAGCAGGTATTTACAATTGTTGCAGAACTGTCAATTGCAAACGAAAATCAGAAGAATCCATGCATAACTATCATGGCCAACAGAGATAAAATTGAGATGGAAGAGGAGATCAGAGAAAAGGTTCCCGACATGAGAAACACCAGGGTTGTTTGTCGAACTGGTAATCCTGTTGAACCAGGGGATCTGGAAAGAATGAGTCTGCACACCTCAAAATCAATAATCATCCTCTCACCTGATGCTGAAAATCCAGACCCTGAAGTGATCAAGATCATGCTTGCCATAACCAGTAAATCCACAGAGCGAAAAAGACCTGTTCACATGGTTGCCCTGATCAACAATCCTGATAACATTCAGGCGGCCAGAATAGTCGGTGGAGATCAGGCAGAAGTAATTCTGGCAGGTGACCTTATTGCCAGAATGGCTGCTCAAACATGTCTGCAGTCAGGCCTTTCTGTGGTCTACCAGGGTCTTCTTGACTACGATGGAGACGAAATATATTTCGAGCAGGTACCATTGCTTACAGGTAAAACATTCGCTGAAGCTAACTTGTTTTTTGAAACAAGTAGTGTAATAGGATTAAAAACTGCAGATGGACAGATAATCTTGAATCCATCCATGAACAGAATTATTTCCGCGGAAGACTCTGTGATAGCAATATCCGAGGATGACGACACTGTTGTTCCTTCGGGCAAAAACAGCGTTGAAGTTGAAAAAGAGATACAGAACGGATCGATCTCACATGTTGAAGAGGAAGAGAACACAACTCGCAGGATCATAATGCTTGGCTGGAACTGGAGAGGTTCAATTATTATCCGCGAGCTTTCAAACTACCTTCAGCCTGGCTCCAGTCTCACTCTTGTTGCAGACAATTCTCTGTGTGACCCTGATCTCCCGGAAAAGCAGATAAATCTTGATGTAAACTATCTGCCGGGGAACACAACAGATAGAAAGGTGCTGGATAGCCTTTCCCTTCAGGAGTTTGATCACATCATACTTCTCAGTTACTCTGACAACCTTGATGTGCAGTCTGCTGACTCTTCCACTCTCATGACTCTTCTGCACATCAGAGATATGGCAGACAAACTGGGGCAGCATTTCTCTCTGATAAGTGAGATGAGAGATGTCAGGAACAGAAACCTGGCGGAAATCACAGGTGCAGACGACTACATAGTCAGTGATCAACTCTTAAGCTTGTTGCTCACGCAAGTTTCAGAGAACAAGGATCTCAGCGCGATCTTCCAGGATCTTTTCGACCCGGAAGGTTCAGAGATCTACCTGAAACCTGTTCATCGATACATAAACATTGGCAAACCTGTAAACTTCTACACAGTGGTAAAGAGTGCTTCCGAATTAAGTGAAATTGCAATTGGTTACCGCATCAACTCTCTGCGAAGCAATCCTGAAAGCGACTATGGCGTGGTGGTTAATCCGGGCAAGAGTGACAGAGTTCAATTCGCCGATGATGACAAAATCATTGTTCTGGCGGAGGACTAGTAACCTGTCAAGCAATAGCTGAAAGGATACTAATAGATGTGGTTCATACTTCTTGCAATTATGGCAGGGGTTCCTCAAGGGGTATCAGATGGTATTGGCACATTCCACGACGGGTACCTCTTCTTTCGGGAAGTCGGCATGGAGTCTGAAGATGCTGAGTACCCGCGAGATCACTCCTTCGGGATTCAGATCTGTACTGACAGATGTGAACCAACCGGAACAGACCTGGAGATCGAACAGTGGAATACTGCCATGGTTAAACTATGGACCGGAATAAATACAGCGGAAACCCGTTTTGCAGTTAGAGCAGGGGATGAAGCTCTGTACTATGAGGATTTTCTGCTATTCTTCGCCGATAACAGCGAAAGAACAGGAATAACGATCCACCCCGAGGACTCTGGTCAATACTGCACCATGCAACTGCGTGTTCAACCCCCGCACTGGGATAAGTAATGGTGGAAGCATGGTATCCTGGCTTGCAGGAGCAGGTAACTGCATTTATCACGGTGGAAGACAACACAATGAGAACAGTTCAGATCCTTCTTGACCGAGGGAGACAGGCAGTCGGTTCACACATTTCTGAGTGAAGTTCGACTCCCGGGGAAAGCTGAGCCTCCCCCGGGTAGAATTAGCTTATTCAGGCAGTTCCAGAATATAGATCTGCTGGAAAAGCTCAGGGTTGATGGAGTAGGCGATAATGCCCTGCTCGTCTATATTGAAGTCCCAGAATACTGCATCGTCTCCTGCTTCCGGAACTGAAGCTGTGAACAATTCTTCACCGGCAGCATTGTAAACATCGAATACCGGTTCAAGAATCGTTCCTCTTCGCACCCAGATTCTGCCCTCTCCATCAACTTCAACTTCACTGATGGAATTCCTGTAAGGATCGGCATTGTAATCCAGTACAACTCCA
>JAOZRM010000159.1:0-875 GCA_029940175.1 Candidatus Sabulitectum sp.
CCTGCGCAGGCACATGCACAGGCGCAGCCGCCGCCACTTGAACCTCTGTGTGTAGATACAGGAACTGGATTTGTTTTAGCAGTTACTGTTGATGACAGTTTCGTGAGATGACTTACTGCATCCCCAGCAGATCTTTCCAGAGCACCTGCTACCTGAGAACATGCCTGGGAAAGACTCATTCCACCGGTGCTTCCCTTGATCATTCGCCCTGTTCCCGGGAAATACCCGTACATGTACATGGGCAGAAGGATGTTTCTATCCGAGGAAAGTTTGTTAACACGGGAATCAAATTTCTCATCTGCAAGAAGCCACTGGAATCTGTCTCCCAGTATTGCACCGGCTTTTTCGGCAGAACGATCAGCAGCAACCATGTTCCAGGCACTTTCTATAACGCTCAGGTAGTATTCCTGTGATTCTTTAAGCGAGAACCCCTTCATTTTCTTTGCCAGAACCTTGATCATCTCAAGAAAGATGGTTTTTATCTTTTCAGCTGGAACTGGTTTGGCAGAGGGAACTTCGGGAAGAAGCGCCAGTAATTCCATTTCATAAGAACGAAGTCCTTCTGTGGAACCGGTTTTAACAAGTTTACCGTCTTCCAGCTGAAGGCTGCCCTTTTTCAGCAGTCCGAACAGGATCAATACAAAAACCCTGTCCAGCTTTTCCTCAAGTAGAAGCGCTGCCAGCGGTGCGGTGAGTCCCCGTCTAATTCCGGAGCCTTCCAGCCCCAGCTTAGGTGGAAGATATTCCTCTCTTCTGCGCTTTGCTTTAAGAACAGCTTTTACTATTACGATAATCATGAAGGCGAAGAAAAGGAAAAAGAAAGCAAAACCTGCCAGTGCAATAAGAGTCCCCTTATCAATGAAAGGCTCTTTGGG
>JAOZRM010000159.1:885-7313 GCA_029940175.1 Candidatus Sabulitectum sp.
CTCACCCAGGTCATCGGGGAACGAGATTCCAACAAGGTATGGAGAATCAACCCTTCTGGTCTCTTCCCAAACGTATTCAATCCGCCCATCTTTGTTCACCGAGGAACTGGTATAGGGCCTGTCATGATAGCGAACCATCTCAGGGTGGGAACCCTCAGGAAAAATAATTGTAAGCGAAAAATTACTTGAACCGGTAAGAAGGCCACTGTCGAACCATGTGGGAGTGAATTCCATGGAAGCATAATCATCATCTTCGGTATCCAAAAAGACCATGTTCCCATTCTCGCCCCTGAGCCAGAAATGCCCCTGTTCTCCGGAGTGGATTGCATTCCCGTCCAGATGGACCTCAACTCCGTTGTCTATGTATGAAGACACATAGATTCGAGAAAGAGAATGACCGTCTACGCCTGCTTCCATTTGAGAAGCACTGAATTCATATGAAGGAAAACCTATGTCGATAACATCTATGCTGCTGTACCCTGGAGTGCATTCAAAGAGTATTTCGTAACTGATCAAAAGGGATCGGTTTCTTTGAACTTCAACAGTGCATGAGAACTCTGGAATAGAGAAGTCGTAATTCTGACCACTGGCTGAAAGAGGGATAAGAAGCAAAAGAAGAATGATAAAGTTTTTCACCATTTTGGAGCCTCCTCTACCTGGTACTCACTGCTGCAATAGGGGCAGGAGACAAACACAGCACCTGCTCGAACTGACAAATTATCAGAAGAAAGTATGCCACCGCACTGGTTGCATTTCATACCCTCAAGATTGACATCACCGGAAAGCTCCAGCTCCCGTCTTATCACTACATCTCTTGTTTTGGGTTTTCGCAGGCCGAAAACAATCATGAATATGCCTATTCCAAGCATTATTGGCCCTTTAACCGGTCTGCCTCCAATTAGAAATATGAGACCAAGAAGCAGAATAACAACACCGGAGATAACGAGAACAACCTTGATAGCTTTCATATCTTCCTCCTGTAGTACATTGCTGTGTTAATAACACCTGTCTCGCCTTCAAGCAAGCGCAGCAAAGAGAATTACTACAGGGAACAATCCTGAATCAACAGGCAGAATCATAAAATGTGTGGATAGGGGAAGTTTAGATAGCTGTGGCAATCTCTTCGATAACGTCTGACTCCATGCGATAGAACGGGATGGATGTGCCATCTTCCAGTGTGGTTGTGCCCTGACCGCTTACCTCGAAACCTGTGCTTCTATAGGCTCGTATTGCTCTTTCGTTGGCTTTTCTAACCGTGAGTCTCACCCTGGTAATACCAAGAATTCGTACAGCTTCCTGCATTGCTATTGAAATGGACCGGCGGCCAATGCCTTTACCAAGAATATCCGGTCTCCCGATGATTATTCCCAGGATTCCCAGAGAGTCTCCGGGACGGCGCCTGTCTACCCACACTCCCCCAATAGCGGTGTTGTCTATTGTTATTGCAAACCAGATGAAGTTTTCTCCCCATTTGCTCAGATCCTCAGGAGTTGAATAGTTCAAAGGAGTGACCTTCTGCATGTACTTGTGAGCGCCTACTGCATGGCTCCAGGAGTCAAGAAGTGTCAGGTCTTTCTCCTCAAAGCGTCTGAGAACTAAATTCATATGCAGTTCTTTCTTTTTTGCTTGTTTACCGATCAGTAATATTCCCAGTTGCGTGGTATATATTGAATTAACACCTGATTGGTCAACTTCATTTTGATATTGTAGATTACAGACCGAGGCTGATAAAGGAGGGAAATGGCTCGTTCATCCGAGAGATCACATTGGGATAAGTTCTGGGAGAGGGAGAGAGACCTTTCTGAGATCTATGATAACGATGACAGAATCAGAGTTGAAGTGAGAAAAAGGCTTGACGTTCAGAATCTTCTTACACTGGAGGTGGGAGCTGCCACTGCCAGAGACAGCGTTGCTCTCGCTGAGGACGGAGCCGTGCCTGTTGCTCTTGATTACTCTCATGCAGCACTGAAACTTGCCCGAACCGCTGCTCAGGATAAGAATATGACACTTCTTCTTGTGTGTGGTGATGCAAACGCTCTTCCATTTACAACAGACACATTCGATCTGGTGTTTCATCAGGGGGTTATGGAACACTTCAAGAACACAGACCACATGACTGATGAGTGCATCAGAGTAACAAAACCCGGTGGAAACCTTTTAGTGGATGTTCCTCAAACATTTCATGTTTACACAGTGATAAAAAAGATGCTCATTGCAATGAACGCATGGTTTGCCGGATGGGAAACGCAGTACACTGAAAGACAACTCAGTAAGTATCTCCGTGAACATGGCGTTGAACCCTGGTCAGTTTACGGAAAGTATTTTGCACCCTCCCTTGGTTACAGAATGTTCCGGGAAGTGCTTATCAAGGTCGGAGTAAAACTACCCATGAAGCCGGTGATAATCCCTGCTGTACACAGATTCAGAACGAAGATCAGATCCGCTGTTGAGGAGAGCTGGCTGGGACCTAAAACCGCAGTAATAATCGGAGTTTTTGCCAGGAAACCGGAGAAACAGTGAGAATTCTTGCATTGAACTGGAGAGATCCGCACAACCCTGAGGCAGGGGGAGCCGAGATTCATCTTCATGAGATACTGAAGAGGGCAGTCAAGGCCGGTCACGAAGTAATTCATGTATCGCATGCAATTCAATGGCTGCCTGACAAGGAAGTTATTGACGGAGTGCAGATTCACCGGCACGGTAAATGGTATTCATACAATTTCACCCTGGAAAAGTACTGCAAGTCTCTGGATCTGGACTCTTTCGATCTGATAATTGAAGATATCTGCAAGGTTCCTGTGTTCTCACCAAGGTGGTCAAAAACACCTGTTCTTGCCATTGTGCCCCATCTGTTCGGAACCACTGCATACAGGGAAGTCTCGTTTCTGAAGGCTTTCTATGTGAACATATTGGAGTGGTTTATTCCACGGGTCTACGGGCGGAGTAATTTTGTGGCAATAAGTGACAGCACGAAAAAAGACCTTGTACGAAGAGGCATTCCAGCAGAGCAGATAAGCGTAATTCCGTGCGGGATAGACACTGATTTTTACAAGCAGGACCCTGCTGTTGAACCTGAGAATGGAAGGCTTCTCTTTGTGGGGAGGCTGAAAAAATACAAAGGCGTTCAGCATCTGCTTGGGGCAATGAAAATACTGCAAAGCAGAGACATCTTCACAAATCTTACGGTAATAGGCCAGGGTGACTATTCTCATGCTCTGAAATTACTGGTTGGGAAACTTCATCTTCAGGATAATGTCTCCTTTGAAGGATTTATCTCTCAGGAAGACAAGCTCAGCTGGCTTCAAAAAGCTTTTGTAGCCGTGTTTCCCTCTGCTAAGGAAGGCTGGGGTCTTACTGTGATAGAAGCAAATTGCTGCGGAACACCTGTGGTTGCCAGTGATTCAGACGGTCTTCGAGATTCTGTTAAGAACGGTGAGACCGGTATTCTGGTTAAACACGAAGATCCTGCTGCTCTCGCTGATGCTCTGGAAAGCATTCTCACCAACAAGGCTAAAAGAGATGAGTTATCCAGGCATGCCCTTGTATGGGCAAAGAGCTTTAACTGGGATCAGACCGGTGAAAGAATGCTGGAAGTAATCAGCAGGACAGTGAGGAAGAACAATGCTTGACGCAATCAGGAACAGAAGAAGTATCAGGAAATACCAGGATAAACCTGTTCCTGCTGAAAAGCTTGAAATTCTTATTAGAGCCGCCATGCAGGCTCCCTCTGCGCGGAACACGCAGCCCTGGGAATTCGTGGTAACACAGGACAAAGATATTATGAACCGGATCCCTGAATTTCACCCCTATGCAGGAATGATTCCCTCAGCGGGAGCAGTTATTCTTGTATGCGGAAACAGGGAGCTTCAGGACGAGATAGGTTACATTCTTGAAGACTGCTCTGCAGCAATTCAGAACATTCTGATCGAGGCTGTCAATCAGGATCTTGGCGCAGTCTGGCTGGGAGTTTACCCCAGAGAAGATCGTGTTCAGGGTATGATCAGCCTCTTCAACCTTCCCGGGCACATTGTGCCGGTAGCTCTTGTTTCTCTGGGTTTTCCCGCAGAGTCAAAAGAATTTGATGATCGTTTCACAAGAGAAAAGATCCACAGGGACTGCTGGTAGTAAATCAATGGAGCATTGCAGATTCCGTGTTGTTAGTGTATCTTAAAAAACAACGACTGGAGGATTTGCATGGAGGTTGTTACAACCGATAGTGATTTTCTGGAGAGAGTGCTTGCAGCAGGTGCAATCCTGATAAATATCGGTGATATTGATATACTTCTGGAACAGATACTCACAGAAGCCAGATTCTTTACAAATGCCGATGCAGGGTCAATCTATACAGTTGAAGGAGATGTTCTCTCCTTTTGTCATTCCCAGAACGCTACGATTGTTAATAGAGGAGAAAGAATCCCCTATACCCGTTTTACCATTCCCAGAAACAAATCCAGCATGGCTGGATATGTTGCCTGTACAGGGGAAATACTTAATATCGATGATGTCCACAGGATTCCCACAGAAGCTCCTTATTCGTTTGATGACAGCTATGACAAAATCACATTCTACCGCACTAGATCAACTCTTACCCTGCCCCTTATCAACAACAGACAAGAGGTCGTAGGTGTTCTTCAGCTGATCAACGCCAGAACCGATAAGCGGGAATTTATCCCATTCCACAGCACAATGGAGCTTCTTGGCAAATACTATGCAACTCTTGGTGCTCTGGCTCTTGAACGTGCAATGATGACAAGAACTCTGCTGATGCGCATGGTGAATATGACCGAGTTTCGCGACCCCAAGGAGACCGGACCTCATGTGAACAGAGTTGGAAGCTATGCAGTGGCTATTTACGATTCCTGGGCCAGAACCAGTGATGTTGAAGAAACTGATAGAATCCACAACCGGGATGTGCTCAGAATGGCCGCAATGCTTCATGATGTGGGTAAAACTGGAATCAGTGACATAATTCTGAAAAAACCTGCCAGCCTCACTCCGGACGAGCGAGCTACCATGGAAAAGCATTGTTTTATGGGAGCTGAAGTTCTAAGAAACTGTGAATCCACTTTCGATGAAATGGCAAGAGATATTGCCTTAAGCCATCACGAAAACTTCCTCAAGGGCTTAAAGGGGATGAGATCCCATTTATGGCAAGAATTACAGCAATCGCAGATGTTTTCGATGCTCTCAGTTCAAAAAGGGCATACAAGGATCCATGGCCAGATCATCTGGTGACAGAGGAAATGGAAAAACTTTTTAATAGTAAGTTCGATCCGGATCTGAAAATTCATTTCATGTCCCAGCTTGAGGCACTGAGAGAAATCAAGGAAACATACCCGGATCAGTAAACATCTCCTGGAAGGTATACCCATATTCGGAGAGATGCGCGGGAGGATTTTTATGAGGCTGATAGTGGTTGCTTTCTCTGCTCTTATGGTACTCCTTTCTGGTTGTGGAAGCGATAGCGTGGCCGGACCTCCGGACGGCAACATTGATTACAGGCAGGAGATGAGAGATCTCGTAATCGAACTGGGAACTTATGCCCGGGGGATCAACAGCTCCTTTATCATAATTCCCCAGAACGGGCAGGAGCTGGTCACAGACACAGGAGAGAGTGACGGAACTCCCAGTGAAGATTACCTCGGTGCCCTGGATGCAACCGGCAGAGAGAGCATGTTTTACGGGTATTACAATGATGATGAGGCAACTCCTGCAGAGGATAGAGATCACTTGCTTGGGCTTTGCCTCCTCTGTGAGCAATATGGGGTAGAGGTACTTTCTACCGACTACTGCTTCACACACAGCAAAATGGATGATTCGTATTTAGTTAATGAACAGTATGAATTTGTTTCTTTTGCAGCAGATGAGAGAGAATTGAATTCCATTCCGAACTACCCGGCAAGCCCTTACAATGAGAATGACAGCAACATCACAGACATATCTCTGGCAGAAAATTTCCTCTACCTTATCAACAGTGAGAATTACTCTTCGAAACAGGATTTCATAGATGATATTACCAGTACGAATTATGACGTCATAATCATGGATCTGTTTCACAACGAAGAGTCATTTACACAGGAGGAGATCCAGCAGTTGAGAACCAAGCAGAACGGAGGCAGCAGGCTTGTTATCTGCTACATGAGTATCGGAGAAGCCGAAGACTACCGTTATTACTGGCAGAATGACTGGTCTGTTGGAAACCCTGGTTGGCTTGAGTCAGAAAACCCTGATTGGGCCGGTAACTACAAAGTCAGATACTGGGATTCAGATTGGAAGTTTATCATCTTCGGGAATGATGAGTCTTATCTTAAGAGGATCATTGATGCTGGTTTCAACGGGGTGTATCTTGATATAGTGGATGGCTTTGAATACTTTGAAGAGCAGTAGCAGGTTACAGGAAATTTACTCTGTTCTTTCCATTTCGTTTA
>JAOZRM010000325.1 GCA_029940175.1 Candidatus Sabulitectum sp.
ACATACTACGACCGGGATGGATTGCCTGTTATCAACTCTTCTCTGGGTTGTCATGCAAGGAGCTTTGTGTACGACAATACAGGTGGATGCACCGAACTTCGATACCTTGATACGTCTTACAACCTTATCGATCTGGCCACCGGTTATGCCAGGGTTGTGTCTCTATTCGATGAAGATGGCAATCTCATTGAGCACCTCTTTTTTGACCAGCACGGGGTTCACGTACTGCAATAACTGACAAAGGGGCGGAAAACCGCCCCTTTGTCATGATTCTGATTTCTCTTACTCGAATCCCGGCAAATCTCCATAGAATACTCTTGGGTAGTCTTCAGGATTTACATCAAAGCAGATAAAGCTCTCTTTGCCTATGATGGTACCCCATGTTTCTGCAGCTTCACCGGCATCAATAGCAGCAGTGAAAAGCAGGTTACCTTCAAGATCGAATACATCAAATGTATTGGTGCTCGATGTACCCTTTGAGACCCAGAGTCTGTTAAGACCATCGATATACAATCCAGCAATTGATGTTCTGTACGGATCAGGTTCCCAGTTGGCCATTGAGGGAGGCATTCCCTGGGCGATCATTCTGGCATTAACAATCTCTGCCTCAAGATCGATTTCTGATTGAGTTTTTTCGGCTCTCTGGAAGTCTTCATCAACATAGGTATAGAGTTCTTCACCATCAGCAGTCCATGCAGTGAATGAATATTCCTCTGAAGACATTGGAGCAGTGAACACTCTTCCATCGGTTGTTGCAGTAAACAACACAATATCATCTGTCATAGAACTGAGGTCGGCAGGGTTGAACGGAGATAACTGGCTGTAATAAACCTGCTCCGGAATAGAGCTTTCCATCGTCCATCTGCCTACGGTGAATCCCATGAACATACCATCTTCACTCTGCTCAAAATCAGGTTTCATTCCAATTATTTCCATACCTTCAATTGCCACTATCTGCGCAGGAGGTGATGGAATAAAGCCTGTAGTTTCTGAAAGGTATTCATAGTTCTCATCAAAATATGTCAGCTTGGATCCCATTCCATCAGCAACAATCAAACCGCCTTCGGGACGAAAGGCAAAGGTAACAGGCATACGGAATTCTCCTGGTCCGCTTCCTTCCCGACCAATTGATCTGATAAATTCGCCATCTGCAGAGAAAAGAGAAACTGAGGCTTTCTGAACATCCATGATGGCAACATCACCATTAGGTGCAAATCCTGCAGCGTGAATGGCTCCGAATACAAAATTGCTGTCTCCCAGTTCAACACCAATTGAATCTGTTACTGTGAGGTAACTGTCTGCTACCGGCAGAGCGTAAGCTTCCTCATTAGTGGTATCACCAGTATTATCTGTGGTGATTTCACCTGTTTCATCAGAGTCAACAGGCTCTGAAGTGCCACAGCCGCTGATTAGTAAAACAGCCAGTGGAAGTAATAATAAAAATTTCATAAATTCATCCCTTCTCTTTCAATTGAACTTGTCTTCCTGCTTACGGAATATTGCAGCAATACAAATTATGTCAACTTTTCCCGGTCTATAAGCTGCGTCAGCGCATTCAGATGCCTCTCCAGACTGGTTTGACCAGTTTCAGTAAGGCAGTACCAGCTCACCGGTTTTCGGTTTCTGAATTCTTTCTTTACAGAGATAAATCCCTCGTCCTCCAGTTTGCGGAGCTGGGCACCCAGACTGCCATCTGTTTTCTCCAGAAGCTCTTTTAATCTGCTGAAGGAAAGTGCCGTATGCCTGGCAAGAAGTACACATATCCCCAGTCTTGTTCTGTGGCCAAGAAGCTTGTTCAAATTGTTAAGAGCATTCCTGATACCCTTACTCTGATCACCTGACATTTTTCTTTCCCTGTCGTATTGCAGTAACGATCAGTACTGTTGCCAATAGAACTCCCATTCCTGTCCAGGCATATTTGTCCATGCACAGTGTACCCAGAAAACCAAGCACCATTATTCCACCCAGCCATAAAAAGATTCT
>JAOZRM010000160.1 GCA_029940175.1 Candidatus Sabulitectum sp.
TCAGATTCATTAGAGTTCTCGCTCTAAAAGATTTCTACTCTCATCTGAGAAAGAATAAGAAGTTAACAAGAAGGCAGTACGGACTATTGTCGATTCTCCTTGACAGCCCGACTGTTTTCACTATGAAAGACTTAAACACAAAACTTCTATTTTCTGCGTTGTACCTTAGAGTAAGCACCCAAACTGCAAGACGAGACCTGAAGAAGTTGACTGAAGCCGGATACTTAACAGCAAATGATGAAGGCCAATACTCACTCAACAGGCATGTTCTAGGATGACATAGGCTTTTCCAGATACTCAGTGATGGATCAGTGTTCGGGACCCCGTAGTGCTTTTAGAACTCAGGACTCGCGCGAAATGCTCTCAGGGGAAAAACAATAAATACAGGCAATTCAAACACTTTGCCGGATTTACCTAAACCAACTTCTGCGCAATCAGGTTAAATCGTGAGTTTCAGTTCCAGGGCATTCTTCATCATCGTAAAGTAACTATCAATCGTATAATATTGCATAAAAGAGAACCTCTGATAAGGAAGCCTGATTATCTGGGAACAGGCTCCCGGTACGAGTAATGTCCCATGTCTCTGACCCTCAAGGAAGCAGAAACAAGGGACTTATTTTGAATCAATTTACCAGTGTGAACTTCGCAGTGTCAGTTCCGGTCGTGCTTGAAGCTCTTAACAGATAAACTCCGCTTGCAGCGTTTTCTGAAGTCCAGTTGATGCTGTGAGATCCGGGAAGGAATTCGGCATCCACAACAGTATTTACAAGCCTTCCCGTAAGGGTGTAAACAGAGAGATTCACCCTGCATTCACATTCGGTCGAAAGGATGACCTGCAAACTGCCGGATACGGGGTTGGAGATACATGATATTGTAAGAGGATTAGATGAGTATCCTGAATATCCTTCTTCTATGGACTGGGTTGTTTCAGCAATATCAAGAACTATTCCCTCGATCAGGTTCATGCTGTAGGGCATTCCAGAGAGGGGAAACTGATACCAGCCGTTGTAACTTCCGCCCCAGCCGAAGTTGATGTGATAAAATTCATCAGTATTGTATCCGTCCACTACAACGTTGTGACCGTACGTAGAGGCTGAATCTATTATGGCAAGGTGTGCGGGAAGGGCATCCATCATGTTTCCTGAAAGTCGTTCATAAAGGCTGTCAGATGTGGAGTACAGCAGTTCGCTCTCTGTGAAAGCAAACCTCTGATAGGCGTTGTAGGCCTGCATGACCCCAAAAGTTCCGGAGCCGGCTGTTGTATAAACCTGCTTGCAGGCAGCCCCACTGGCGTAAACAATAGCAGCTTTGTCGGAATTGGTAATGGGGATTCCATTTGAGTAGTGACTGTCAAGAGTGTCCAGGTATACATTGAGTTCCGGCCATGAAGGGAAATCGTGGGCAACATAATCATCATCAATCCAGTAGTATTCATGGTAGTTGTGATAGTAGTCGTCATCATCGTTAAACCGTGTATTATTGGTAATTTCATGAAAGTTCAGAATCATGGCCATGGCAACTGCCGGGCATCCGGCGACGCTTCGGCCTCCGGCAATAAGATCCATAGGGCAGTATTTGTTGAATGGAGGGCTCTGGGTCCAGTTCTCTTCCAGCCAGCCTTCTGTAGGAGTTGAGCCCTGGGGAGGCCACTGCTCCAGCAGAGTTGTCGGAAGCAGTCCATTGATATTTTCTTCCCACTGGATATTGTTCATGGCTTTGTGTTCAAGAGGAATCAGACTCAGAGTGTTTAGTCTCAACTCCAGATCACTCTTTACGATATCAAGAAGTATACTGCTCTCTTCTCCCGCATTTCGGCAGTTGCTCGTGTATGAATAGGCTATGACAGGGGGAAGATTATCATCTGCAGATGTGATTATGTATCCGCAGGGCAGAAGTTCAAAGATATATGCTAAAGGGTGGGCAGAGTTATCCTTCACGATAGAGAAGCAGTTGCCGACTGTTCTTAAGTTCACCTGTTCGTCTCGTGCCAGTCTGTATACAGCAACAGATTCCGCATCAGACATAGTTACCGGCAAAGCAAGAAGGGTTGTGGTGATGATAGTCATCAAAAGAAAGAGTCTCACTGTATCTCTCCTTAATTCTGTTTGGTCTGCTGGAGTATATGATAGCGTGTCTCAGGAAGATACAGGTTACTCAGATTTCATGCAAACAACACACAATCGAGATACCCGTGTCTGTGCTGAAGGTTCAATTTAGTGCATCTACTGCTGGTACCAAATGAAACTACCAAAAGTTACACACTGAGCACAGCTTCGCACACGATCTTGAACCTGCATACTGCTTTATTAGTATTGTTGAACCGAACCAGGCAGAGATTGAATTGCTTCCGGCAACAAAACTGTTTATGGTTTAAATATTCGATGGCGGAATATGGAGGTTTCACAGGTGAAGCTAGAAGTTGTTCTTTTCATTGTGTTTATCTGTTTTGTGGTATCTGCAAATGCAGATATCCCATTCGATCTGGAATCCGGTAAGAGCATATCTTTTGATTCAATTACAAATTCACAACAAAGTAGCAGATTTGAATTTTCCGGATTCCAGGGCAGACCGGGAATGGTATATCGGGATGACATGTCTTCATCGGAAGTTCCACCTGATACAGATCATACTGTGTTGTATCCCGCAAAAAACACTACCTCCCTGTATCTGGAAGCAGGGTTGGCATTAATGGGCAGGATCTCAAATGAGGTCAATGAGATTGATCAATTCGGGTACGATGTGGAAGATGTTTATGAAAGTGGTTCAGTGTTTCTAAGAATGGGAGCAGGGCATACATTCGAGCATTTCGGCGTGTTCTGTTACGGAGACTTTACAAAATTCTTCCCTGTGTTTTTCTTCTATCAGCGCAATCCCTATTCTCCAGCCCTTCTGCGCTTCAATACTCACCTGGTGGGGTACGGGCTTGAAACCCGCTTGTTTGGCGTACTCAGATTCAGAGCAGGATACGGGCAGTACGAAGGTAACATTGAAGTTGGTTCTGAAAATACCAGTTCACCGAAATCATGGTCTACTGATATTGATACCGGATCCGGGTTTCACTGGTCTGCAGGCTTTATTGTTGCAGTGGTTAAGAACATAATGCTGAGCTTCGAGGTAACGCATCACAGCTATGATATCATAGCTGAAGAGACACAAACTCCGGCAGTGGTAACAGACATCCATCTAAGCAACTGGGACTGGGGTATGTCTCTGGTAACAAATATGGCTGCTTTCCACTGGGACGACTGACTCTCTCTGTATTCCAGAGAAATTGGTGTGCTGGCTGGATTGGCTTGTATCACCCGGTACCGGGTGATATGGTTAAAGGGAAAGTTGTAAAGGAATGTCAGAGAGGAACCCATTCATATGCTGAAAAGAATTCTAACGATTGCAGCTCTTACTTTGCTGACAGGCTGTGGAGCGAATTTAACGGAAGCTGTTGAAGAAAGCTATGTGATGTCGCTAGAGGTGGGTAATTTGTGGGAATTCTCTGTGAATGGTTACGAAGTAAACTCCGGCGATACAACATTTCTGGCAGGCGTGTTAACAAAAACAATCATCTCAGAGGTTACCCACTCTGAAGGGTTTCAAATATTTGAGGTCGAAGAGGTGACAGTATTAGCAGATGCCGACACCGTAACATCTTTTACCGGTGAATACTACTTGAGAAATGCCTTCAACGAGTTAAGAGTTTATGATGACACCACCTCGGCAGAATACTTCCTCTTATTCAAACACAACCCCATTGTCGGTGATGTATGGACACCGGGCAGTGATCCGAACCAGCAGATCGAGGTCATGGGAATTTATAACAAGATTGATGTTCCAGCAGACATTTTTTACTACTGTGCCTGTACAAAAGAGACTATCTCTTCAGACCCCGCCTTCATGGAGAGAAACTACTGGGGAAATAATTCTGAGGGTATTATCTGCTCAGTGGAACAGGATTCGGATTTCTACTTCATCTATGAGCTCACGGGCATTTCCTTAAAGTAATGCCGTCTGCAGGTGTTCCCGGGTATCGTCTATGCTCGATTGCAGTTAAGGCTCCAGCTAAGAAGATTCTGCTGTTAATATCTTCCCGTTCAGCAATGAAGAAGGCTTCAAAGTTAACCAGGTGCCACCGTATCCAAAAGCATGAAGAGTTCCATCGGGTTCAAGAACAAGAGTTCTCAGATTATCCCATTCCTCTTCATCTTCTCCAGACTCGGCAACAACCGATATGGTCTGACCATCTGCGGATATTCTAAGAATTTGCGTCGAATCCTGGTTGGAGTGGGAAATAACAAATGCCTCTCCCTTATTGTTTGCTACAGGTCGTCCGAACACTGTACTGCAGGGAATCTCAATTACATATCTTTTCTTACCGGATGGATCAAATGCTGCTAATCGTTTGTAGCGAAGCATGTAAACAGAGCCATCAGAACCGGCACCAAGTTCAAGAGCTGATTCTTTCACTTTTTCCTGATAATTCCCGAAGTCCTCGATGTAACTGGCTCCAGTCAGTTGAACAGAGCTAAACTTCTCAACAAGTCTTTCCCAGAAGCCGGTCTTCTTCTCTTCCTCGCCCTGGCCCTTCTTCCACAATGGAAGTGGGTTTCCGTTGCTATCAAATCGAAGCAGGATGCTTCTTGAATCAACACCCTGTCTCTGATAGCGAAGCATAATAATGTCTCCGCTGGGCAGGCAGGTTATTCCGCTGCACTCATCCATAGTAAAGTGGGGTAGTCCTGCTGCTGCTTCGGTCTGTTCTTTGATTGATCTGATAACAGAACCGTCTTCACCTGAAACAACTAGAAGGTCTTTACCATTTTTATCCATGACAAGAAGATTGCCATGGGGTGTTCTCATCAAACCAGGGGGAGAATCTTCAGTATCACACAAGAGCTCAATGTCATCTCTGGTCCATATGGGAGTTTTGTCTCTGTTAAGACAGGCGATAATGGGATGATCTCCATAATCATTTTCCACAACAACACAGAACTTATCATCTCCAAGAAACACTGCGCTTTCCACATCACTTTCCCATGAGAATGGCTTCTTGCTGAAATCACAGAGCAGGTACCAGGTTCGCTTTGTCTTTATGGGGTGAAGAATTCTCCACAAGTCGTCGGGAAGATAAACCCGTGTCTCGCAATACTTGCATGCTTCAAGTCTTTGCTCTCCAGTAACGATAAGATTACCACCGCACTGGGGACATGCAAAGGCAACAGGGTGGGATGAATTTGTTACCTCTATGGAATCTTCCATATTCTCTCCGGGAATCAGGGAAGATTCCTCCCCGATAAGAGCAACTACACCTGCAAATTCGTTGCTGTACATTGGAGGTAACTCTCGCACTGACGTTTTCTCTCCAGTTTCCGGATGAGTAACGTAACTGTTTTTAAGACCGGCAAGAATTATGTCATCTTCAATTTCTTCTTTGGTTCCCTGATATCTGGGTTGAAGTCTTCCGCGAACCATAGAATAGTTATAGCTTCCAAAAACAGATGTGGAAGACCCCATACCTTCTTCTGTGAAAGGAGCCTCTTCAATTGCATCATCAAGAACTGTTTTCCATACATCCACTGACAGATCAAGAACAGCGCCGCATGAAGGGCATTCAATAGAAGGTATCAGAGCATTAAGAGGTACACTGGATTCACAGTCCGGACAGGTTATTGAGGCCTTTATTGAAACACCTATCATTTTTCCTCCTCAAAGACAACTCAAGTGTATGACAATTCTTAATTTGAATATACAATCTTAAATCTCTGCTGTCTGAGCCTCTGCACAATGTTCTTCTCCTCTGTAAGTTGACTTTTGGCGGCTCTTTTTCTTCCGTTGGACAACAGTCAACTATTTGTCAGCAGTACCCACCGGACAAATGAGTACCAACCTAATGAGTTTGGTTTAAGTCTTTTACCAATGGAAATCAATTTCCCAGATGAGATTTACTATATTCTCTTTTGGGTCTTGGTATATGGTCACAGATTATTGGTTATGCAGAACGTTAGGTTTAAGTATTAAAGGTTGGTGTTAAATGTTTTGTTTAATATTGATGGTTTCTGTTGCACAGCTTTCAGTGTCCGATACTCTTTGGACCGAAGAGGCTGATGGATACCAGATTGAAGTGTATTTTCCCGAGATTGTTCTTGAGAATGAGTTTGTCAGGAATACTTTGCAGGAAAATGCTTTGGAGCAGATAGAGAGTTTTAAAGAGCAATTTAGAGAGTACTATATCGATGAACTTCATACCATTGAATGGGCACTGGATTTGAGATTTGTGCATGAACCATCACCGAAGAATATGGCTTGTATTGTTAATTGGACCTGGGCTTACACCGGCGGAGCACATGGCAACTCAAATACACAGTCAATAATCTTCAATCTTAGCGATTCTTCCCTTATAAGTACTCTGGAATTACTTGGGGGAAGGGAGAACTTTGAACTATTCGCTTCGTCTGTTCTCGCCAGGCTCCAGGAAATAGGGGTTGATGAAACTTGGGCTGAGCGAGGTGCATCAGCAGACACTCTGAATTACCACACTGTGTACCCTGTGCCAGATGAAAATGGTGGTATCTCCGGGTATACGGTTATCTTCCCCCCGTATCAGGTGGAATGTTATGCTGCCGGTCCAATTGAAGTATTCGTTCCAAAATAAGTTGTTCTGCAAGTATAGAGATACATTGAATCCCAAATCCGATATTCCCTGTCTGAATCAGCGCTCCACGTCAGGAAGAAATACCCGGTCAAACTTTTCTGCAAGATCGAGCAGGTCTGGCAGAACTGCCTCTATTTCCTCTGGCGTGATATACGGAAACGCGCTCCGTATCATCGAAGGACCGAAAATAAATCTGATATTCTCACCGGTAACAACTAGACCATTTGTACCGATATCGCTGGACAAGTAGAGAGCCCAGTGTGAGTAAAATTTAACAATTTTATCGAATATGGACGGTGAATCGAGCAATGCATCCCTGTAATTTGATTTTACCACCCTGGATTTGTAGAGGTAATTGAAAGCACGGCTGGGAGATTTGAAATCCTCCCATCCTTCACCGGGCCTAGTCATTGGTTTATAGGTATGAAGTCGTAGAATCCTCTCATCAAGCTTCAAACCAACAGATATCCACGGTCCGGAACTGGGGTTGTCATGGCAGATCCTGGCAACTATGGGTCTTCCTTTGATTTCCCAGTGAAGCTCACCAAAGTCTGAAAGGGAGCTGGTAAGTTCCCGTTTGATCTTCTTTTCAACAGCATACAGCTCAAGCTTCTTCAGGGACATCTTCATCTGCAACCAGTGATAGAGCATACCTGGGCCGACAAAG
>JAOZRM010000011.1:0-23847 GCA_029940175.1 Candidatus Sabulitectum sp.
TATCTCAAGAGGGTACAATCGAGTGGACCAGGGTTTATGACTACCCGGACACCAAAGAAGAAGGCTACGGTATCACCTGCCTTCCAGATGGTGGCTTTGCTGTCTGCGGGAGAGTTAATGGAACCAGTACAACTTACGGTGAAGCCTGGATTCTGCGAACAGATATGTATGGAGATACATTGTGGACACAGCAATGGGGATGTACTATAGAGAACTCAACTGACTTTGGAAAATCCATTTTGTTCAATAATAACGAGCTTTGTGTCCTTGCAAGGGGAAGGGATGATTCCCTTCCTACTTATGGCCCCCATCTTCTTTTCTATGATCTGGACGGTAACTACCTTCGAGGTACAGATTATCCAGAGCTGTATTGGATTTTTCCTGGAGACATGTGTCTGGCATCAGATGGTGGATACATCTTCGTTACCGAAACATTTCCCAGCATTGCACACACAGATTTATACGGTGAAATACTGTGGAGGTACAGTATTGATTCAGATCCAAATGATGAGAATGAGGGTCATTGTATCAGGCAAACCATGGATGGTGGATACATTTTCTCCGGCTGGGATGGCTACTTTCCCTGGCTTGAAGATGAAGAATTTACCGAAAGGGAAGCATTTCTTCAACCTTACCCGGGTGGAAACATAGTGGACTCCAAGGATTATAAGGAAGGCTGGCTGGTTCGCTTTGATTCAGAGGGCAATGAACTATGGAACATCGATAATATTGTAAGCCATGATGACTACTTCTATTCAGTTGTTCAACTTCCCCAGGGCGGTTACATAACCGGAGGCGTCTGGGTTGGCCCCGGTTATGAAAGCTACCTGGTCAGATATGCTCCAGAGACTGGAATTACCTCTCCTGATCCTTCTTCAGCAGTCTCTCTGGTGGTTTCCCCCAATCCCTTTTCAGCCAGTTTGAGTATCAGCTGTTCGATTCCTGAACCTGCTCTGATTGAGCTTTCCATCTATGATCTTTCCGGTAGACTTGTAGAGAGTTTACCCGGTGGTTCAGTTTCAGAGGGGGAGCATTCTTTAGTCTGGAACCCAGCTGCTTCTGTTCCGGCAGGCTGCTACATGGTCAGGCTGTCTTCTCCTTTTGGATCTTTCTCTGAGAGATGTGTGTTTCTGAAGTAGAAAACCTTCAGACAAACAGCAGCAGAAGGATATGATTCTATACGGTATTCACGGCTTGAAGAATTCTGACCGCAAGGATACAGTGAATAGTTATGTCAATCGCAGGAAGGGCCTTTCCGGTAAACCGTCCGGTCAATAAGAGAATGCTAATTCTGATAATCCCACTTTAGTTGTGCATAAGCTGCGAGCCGGTACGGATCCCACCGACTTGGAAAACTCACCACAGTGACGGTTACTCAATAGCACAGGGGTTTTGCATGTGCTGAATCCCTTGACATGGAGCAGGTATAACCGATACTGTAATATCATGCTACAGAATGAACGGAATAGGAGGAGAGAGATGAAATCACTTTCAGGTAAACTGTTCTTTCTTCTTCTTGTGCTTGTTTCAACCACTCTTGCCATTGATCCACCGGTTAAACTTTGGGAGAAGTGGTATTACACGAGTTGGGATGTTGCGTTCTTCAGAGATATTGAAATCACACTTTCAGGTGATCTCTTTATCGGATGTCTTATTTATGACTACACTCCTCCAATTCGTGAAAACTTTGTAGCTTTGCTGATTGACCAGGATGGTAATGTAATATGGGAAGTTCCGCATGCGTATGATGGAGCACAGAGCTATGATGGCTTAGTGCTTTCGGATGGGTCATACATTGTTACTGGATCAGCCACAGACTATTCATCATCCTCAACAATAGGCCTATACATACATAAGATTGCTTCAGATGGAAGCACTGAGTGGACAAAACTGTATGACTACCCGGACACCAAGGAAGCAGGCTACGGGATCACCTGCCTTCCAGATGGTGGCTTTGCTGTCTGCGGGAGAGTTAACGGAACTGGATCATCAACTGCCGGTCAGGCCTGGCTGCTTCGAACAGATGCATATGGAGATACATTGTGGACAGAAACCTGGGGAACTTCAATAGAGAACTATGGGAAATCCATATTATTCAATAATGATGAACTAGTCGTTCTTGCCAAAGGAGAAGATGATACTCTTATTACACAAGGTACCCATCTTCTTTTCTATGATCTGGATGGTAACTACCTGCGAGGTACAGATTATCCAGAGCTTCTTTACATTCTCCCTGGAGACATGTGCCAGGCATCAGATGGTGGATACACATTTGTAACAGAGAAATACCCCAGCATTACACACACTGATTCATACGGTGAAATACTGTGGAGGTACAGTATTCCGGTACAGCCTACTGATACCAGAAAGGGCTACTGCGTAAGACGCACAATGGATAGCGGATATATTTTTTCCGGGTGGACAGGTTACTGGCAATGGTGGGCAGATAGTGAGGAATTCAATGCACCTGTTGCTGAAGCCGATACAGGTTCAACTGAAGATGGGTGGCTGGTTAAATTCAATTCTGAAGGAGATTATCTCTGGCATGTTCAGCATGAAACCGGTACAGACAATCATTTCTATTCGGTTGTTCAGCTTCCCCAGGGTGGTTACATAACAGGAGGCACCTGGGCAGGTAGTGGCTACCTGGTCAGATATGCTCCAGAGACTGGAATCGAGGTTGAAGAGCCTTTATCATCAGTTACACTTGATGTTTCACCCAATCCCTTTTCAGCCAGTTTGAGTATCAGCTGTTCAATCCCTGAACCTGCTCTGATTGAGCTTTCCATCTATGATCTTTCCGGTAGACTTGTAGAGAGTTTACCCTGTGGTTCAGTTTCAGAGGGAGAGCATTCTTTAGTCTGGGCTCCAGCTGTTTCTGTTCCAGCGGGCTGCTACATGGTCAGGCTGTCTTCTCCGTTTGGATCTTTCTCTGAGAGATGTGTGTTTCTGAAGTAGAAACCTTCATACAAACAGCAGCAGAAGGATATGATCCTATATGGTATTCACGGCTTGAAGAATTCGGACCGCAAGGATACAGTGAATCGCTATGTCAATCGCAGGAAGGGTCTTTCCGGTAAACCGTCTGGTCATTAAGAGCATGGTAATTCTGATAACCCACTCAAAAGCATAAACTGCCAGAAAAAGCTGAAACCCGGTGTTCAGTTTATCCTGTTCGCTGTCTCCTGTTAGAACGCAGTTCATGTCCCTGGTGAGGCCGCAGAACGGGCATGGATCACCTGTTAATTCTTTGTAGTAGCAACCGGGAAGATCCGGGAAGTGTTTTGTGAGAATTGGTGAGATCATTGAAAAGATCAGGACATACAGAAGAAAACCCAGAATGACCAGATTGAATATTCTGTATGCCCCGGTAGAAGCAGATTTCATGCTACTTAATGATCATCTCATTAACTGCATAAGAGTCTCCTGTAACCATTGCCAGAACAAGAAAAGTTGTCATCACTATTAAGGGAAGCGCATTCAGAATAATGCCTGCAAGAGCTATCCCTGAAGGCTGCTCCGCTTCACGGTTCTTTCTGAAAGAAATGATTCCCAGAATAAGTCCGACTATTGCCGGTAGTATTACCAGAGTATTTACGCAGGGGATAAACCCGACCATAACAGCGATGATACCAATAACAAGAGCAGCAGTATCCATAATTTCCTCCTTAGATATTAACCCGGTCATTTATGTTCAAGGAACTGAGAATGCTCTCATTTCCAACTACACACACTCTTACATCTCGTGCACGACTTTTTAGAATATCTGCAAATTCTCTGATTGAGTCCTGGTTCACTTCCAGTAGATGCGTTCTATGCTCTGTAATAAGATCGATGCTGATTCCTTTCAACTGTCTTAAGATCGCCAGCCCGTTTGCCATGGACGGACGGATGGCTGGATCCATTCCCTTTACACTGGCGATAATAGAATCTTCAACCGCCCTTGAACTCAGGTCAACCTCACCAATCCCGTTCAAGATGGCATTCTGAAAGGTTTGCAGACTGGTGGAAGGGGAAGGGTCTCTGTAGGAATAGAAAGAGATTGCCGCACCTCCAAGGCTGGATCCTGCACCATACGCTCCTTTTTTTACCCTGATCTCATCCCAGAGAAAACCCTCAGAGAGCATACGCATCATTACATAACCTGATCCGAACAGTGGATGGTTGGAAGATAACCCTGGCAGAGCAGCGGCTGCGAATGACGTACCACCTTTAATAACCACACCAGTGGAGTCAGTGGTACCGGGGAATACAGGAGGCTCGTGGGTAATCAATTCCTGTCTGGAGCCAGGCAGCTTTTCCAGCCAGCGGGATACAGTACCTTCTTTTTCTGCAGGTCCAGACCATGCAAGGATCTGGGAAGCCTTTTCAGTAAGATGCCTGTGGATGGCTTTCATGGCGGAGATCTCTTTTTCAACGGTACCTCTGTTGATGGTTGCGACCTGTTGCAGAACAGGTATGCCATGGAGCAGATTGTTGACGTATGCCGCAGCTGAAAGACCAGCTTGAGCCTTCATTGATGCAAAAACCTGTCCTCTGGGAATTACTGCACTGCGAGCGTGTTCGGCAAGCTCACCGGCAACCAGGATGATTCTCTCTGCATTATCCAGTTCCGGACTGAAGAGCCTTTTTTTCATTAACTCAAGCATTGCCGGAAGATCCTCTTCCAGACAGTGTCCTCCTGTTTTCAGGATAATACGGAACTCATCAATGGATGTTGCCGTGGAACCGATGGAGGTTATTGAAGCACCAAGACCTCCTGAACAGGCAAGCTCTGCTTCTGCCATCTCCAGGTAATCTTTGCCTGCTGCTCCTGTTCTTGTCAGGAAGCTTGTGAAGAATGGAACGTGGGGTATGAGATCCAGCGGTAGTTCTGACATGTCAAAGCACAGATCAACATAGCATACTCCTGCTGTCTGGATCTCTGTGGGCAGGAAGAGTTTTCCATTCACTGTTTTTTCTTTGTGAAAAATTGACGGAGGATCTGTGGAGACATCAGAAATGCTCAGTTTGGGCAGCGTGGCCAGTGCTTCTTCAGAACTGGGCAGCCCCATTGCTATGGCCAGTTCTTTTGATCTTACAGCAAGATCCTCAAGGGCAGACTGTGACATCTTCGCTTTCTCTGCCTGAAGATCAGCAGCAATGGTTGCATCCTGATCCTGGAAGAATTTCTCATCCGGATAGAAAACGCAATCAAGCCTGTGTTTGTTCTTCAGCAAATGCCGGTGAATCATATCCTCAAGAAATCTGGGATTCTGCTTCAGATTCTCCTTAAGATCTTTCAGAAGGAAATTCAGATCGAGTGATTGCAGAATGTCTTCCTCGTGTGTCCATGCGGCGCAGACTGATGACATAACAGAGAATGGCCAGCTTGAACCGATTGCTCTCAAGTGCAGCTCTTTTCTGTGCAGCATATTCTTAACAAGAGCTGGATTCAATCCTTTATCAGCAAGAGATTCAAGTGTTTTGTGAATCAACTCAAAAACGGAGTTCGCATTTTTCCTTTCAACGCCCTTCAGCCCAATGACAAAGTTTCTCTGTCCGGGATCTGAATCGTATCCGCATCCCGACAGTCCGGTGCCAAGCTCCGAGTCCAGGAGCGCTGCTTTAACAGGAGAGGAGTCATCATCCAGAAGTACATCTTCCAAAAGCGAAAAAGCCAGTGTTTCTACAGGATTTCCTGCATCGTTCACCATCCAGGCACTGGAGACAGTACAGTTGTTTTCAGCTCCACCGGGAACAGGGATCTCCTTATGTTGAGGTGTTATAAGACGAGGTTGCTTTTTCATGGTTATGGAGTTTCCGGTGTCTGTAAAGCCGGAGAGGGCATTTCCAAGGAATTCAGCCATTTCCTCGAAGGGAATCCTGGTAAGGGTGAAGAGGCAGCAGTTTGAGGGGTGATAGTGATCTGAGTAAAATTTCTTGAATTGCTGGAAAGTTAATGAAGGTATGGCTAGAGGGTCTCCTCCTGAATCTTTTCCGCAGGAACCATCAGGATAGAGAAATCTTGTGAGCTCACGCTCTATGTAGCTGTCAGGGTCAGAGTACGCGCCTTTCATCTCATTGTACACAACACCGTTGTGAACCAGGGGGCTGGCACTGTTTCCAGCCTCTTCGAAGTCAAGACGATAGCCTTCCTGCAGGAAGAATTCTTCTTTCAGAAGAGGATGAAAAATTGCATCCATATAGATGGAAACAAGATTCCTGAAGTCTTTTTCATTCAGGCTTCCACAAGGGTAAAGAGTTCTGTCTCCATAGGTCATGGCATTGATGAAAGTTGCCATGCTACTCTTAACCATCTCCATGAAGGGATCCTTTACCGGATACTTCTCTGACCCGTTAAGAACAGTGTGTTCAATAATATGAGGAACACCTGTATCGTCCGCCGGTGGTGTTTTAAAGCATGCGGCAAAGAAGTTCTCACGCTCTTCTTTGCATAAAACATGAACAAATTCAGCACCACTTTTATTGTGTACGGCTCTTGTTACTGTGCTTCTAACTGAGGGGATGAATTCTGATTGCAATATCGAAAATGATGATTCCTTATTCATGGATTACTCTTCCGCTGGTTCATTACGGTATTATTGCCTTATGTTTAAGGGTCATACCGGAACTGAATGTTGTTAATACTGGAGGTGTTTTCATAGCTCTGAATATAATTGTTGCAGCAGCAGGTAGAAAACTGGGGAAGACTCTTTTCTGTACTGAGATTGTCAGGGTACTTTATGAAAAGGGATATTCTGTGGCTTTTTACAAGTTGAAGAAGCAGAATGAGGCAGGAATTGAGTTTCTCCCGGGGCCAGGCCGGGCTGGCAGTGATACCTGGAGAATTCATTGTGCCGGAGCTGGAGAAGTTGCCATTCTAAAGTTTCCTGCAGGCAGTGACATTAAAGGATATCTGCCCAGATCGTCAGCTAATTTTGATGTGATTGTATGGGAAACCAATTCTGCTGCTTTGCTCATTGAGAATTCTACTATTGTTTACATTGACGGTGATGTTTCAGAACCCAAGAATCCAGAGCTTATTGATCACGCTGATGTTCTTCTGGAGGGTCCATTTGATGAGATTCCGGAAGAAACTATTGGACTTACCCTTTCTGTTGCAGGACTGCCGGGTTTCAACCCTGTACGCCCGGGATGGAAGCTGTGGCTGGAGAGTGGTGGAAATCCCGTGTTTGGCAGGGGTGTGGCCTCTCTGCTTGAAGCGATTCGTGATTCGGGTTCAATACTTGCAGCATCGAAAGCTGTGGGGATACAGTACAGGCGTGTATGGACTCTTATTTCAAATACAGAAGAAAAACTCGGAGCAAAACTCATTCGCAGAAACCGTGGAGGTTCCGGTGGTGGCGGCAGCTCTCTTACACCTGTAGCAACCATGCTTCTGGAAAGATTTCATTTTCTTGAGAATGCCATGGCAGACGCTGCAAAGCACCTGGAGGAAAAGAACTAGAATGATAAGTGTTCAGGAAGCCCTAAATACAATATTTGCCAATACACCATCTGCTTCAGCAGAAACTGTGGTTCTTGAAGAAGCTGCAGGAAGAGTACTTGCTGAAGACGTTGTAAGCGATATAGCCATGCCTCCGTTTGACCGTAGCGCCATGGACGGATTTGCCGTATGGGGAGAATGTGACGAATACCGGCTGATGGATGAGATTCCAGCTGGATTGCAACCTCCTCCATTATCCGGAGAAGGAGTAGCTGCTGCCATAATGACCGGGGCGCCGGTGCCCAGGGGTGCAGACAGGGTTGTTATGGTGGAAGTAACCAGTGTAAAAGATAACAGGCTTTCCATTAGGAAAATGCCGGTGAAAGGCGCAAATATCTGCTGGAAAGCAGAGGACATTACAAAAGGTCAAACGGTACTTACAAGGGGAAATTTGATCACCTCTGCGGAAGTCGGTATTGCAGCCATGGCTGGCAGAGAAACCCTCTCTGTTTTTAGAAGACCTGTTGTCAGTGTTCTTACCACCGGTTCAGAAGTGATCCCGCCTGTTCACATTCCCGGTTCGGGGCAGGTTAGGAACGCCAATGGAGTTCTAATCTCTTCTTTCCTCACCCAGGCAGGCTTTTCTCCAGTAAAAGTTTTTCATTCAGCAGATGACCCTGCATCATTGAGGAACGCTGCTGCCCAGGCTCTTGCAGTTTCAGACATTCTCGTTACTGCCGGTGGAGTGTCCATGGGAACACATGATTATGTACCTTCAGTTCTTGAGGATCTGGGTTTCAAGTTCCACTTCAGAACAGTGGCCCAGAAGCCGGGAAAACCATTCTCTTTCGCCATAGGTCCCGGAGGAAAGATGATGTTCGGCCTTCCAGGGAACCCTGTAAGTGTGCTTGTTGGTCTCGAGATGTATGTCCTTGCCTGTTTGAGACTCTACTCCGGGTTTGGAAGATGCCGGAGAAGGGAGCTTACAGGAGAACTCACCGATTCACTCAGGAAGAAACCTGGTCGGTTGAATTATTTCAGAACCATTGCAGAACAGACTCCTGAAGGATGGATCCTGAGAATTCCATCCACTTCCGGCTCCGGGGACCTTATGAGCACAAGGGGAACAAACAGCATTGCCTGGCTTTCTTCTGAAAGCACTGGTGCAGAGGAAGGAACTTCCGTTCCTTTTTCACTTATGTCCTGGGCAGGTGGAGAGAGCTGCTGGGAATGAAAGACGGTTTCGGCAGAAGAATTGACTATCTGAGAGTATCAGTTACCGACAGGTGCAATCTCAGGTGTATTTACTGTATGCCTGAAGCAGGAATCCCGCAAATTGAACACTCTGCCATTCTGCGGCTGGAAGAAATTCAGCAGCTGGTGGAGTTGATACATCAGGCTCTTAACCTGAGAAAGATCAGAATTACCGGGGGTGAACCGCTTGTACGCCGGGGCATTGTTTCCCTTGTAAAAAGTATGGCACCTCTTGCTGAAACCACCATGACCACTAATGGTATTCTGCTCCCGAAATTCTCAGCTGAGCTTCATGCAGCAGGTCTTTCAAGGGTTAACATCAGCATAGACAGTTTGAAGAACCAGGTTATAAGAGAGGTTACAAGAAGGGATGTTTCCCTGGAAATGATTGAGGAAGCCATTGGATCAGCAAAGGCGAACTGCCTTGATCCGGTTAAGGTGAACTGTGTGGTGCTCAAGGGCGTTAATTCAGATGAACCTGCTGAGATGATAAAATGGGCATCCGGCATGGGTGTCACCATGAGATTTATTGAGCATATGCCCATGACCGGTTCTGTATGCAGCCATGTAGCTGGAGATGAAATACTTACAGGGATTTGTGCTGAACTTGGTCCAGTTAAGAAGATCTCAACTGAGGGTACTGCAGAAATGTATGTCACAGACTCAGGAATCAGATTCGGGATAATCGCCCCTGTGGGCGGAGGAATGTGCGCAAATTGTACCAGGCTCAGGCTAACAGCCGAGGGAGAACTGCTGCCGTGTCTCGCCGGGGGAGAGTCGCTTGATCTCGGGCTGATGCTCAGATCCGGTCGTAAAGACAGTGAGATAATCAGTGCTGTTCATGATCTTGTAGCAAAGAAACCTCACCATGGAGCGTGTGGTGGAGTTAGTATGTGGAGGATTGGCGGATGAAACTTACGCATTTGAATGAAAACGGATATGCACGGATGGTTGATGTTTCCGGTAAGAAGCCCACACACAGAACTGCTCTGGCTGAAGGTGTGATCAAACTCGGGGATGCTGTTATGGATATTCTTACCAGCGGCAATTCTCCAAAGGGCAATGTGCTGAATACTGCTATTGTTGCGGGAATCCAGGCAGTGAAGAAAACTTCAGAGCTTATACCCATGTGTCACCCGCTTCCACTCCAGGGAGTGGACATCAGGTTTGAATTCAAAGATAACAATTTGAAGTGTTTCTGTTCTGTTTCTGCAGAGGCAAAGACAGGCTTTGAGATGGAAGCTCTGGTGGGTGTATCCACGGCATTATTGACAGTTTACGATATGCTGAAGGCTGTAGACAAATCCATGGAGATCACAGGTATACGCCTTCTGGAGAAAACTGGAGGTAAATCCGGAACCTTCAGGGCTGCTTCAGCAATTTGATAAATAGCTTTTGTAAGATTCTGTTGTGCAATCGAATATGTTATCTATGCACATGCTGAAAATTGCCACCTTGTTGCATCGGAATAATGAAGATACTGGTGACCGCATATTTATACCAGAAAATGAGATGCTCTTTACAATGCACTGATCCACCAGGAACTTGAGATCATTGTCTGTTTGTCTTATTGTACTGATGTGTTATGGAAAAGGTGAATACTTTTTTATGTATGAGGTGTGTTTATGAGAATATCGGAAATTATTGAGGGTCTCGATGGTATGGAGCTTTCCAGTAAGTTGATGTTGGTAGAAGATATATGGGATTCTATTGCTCGAGATAATTGTGAGCTTCCTTTACCGGAGTGGCAGAAGGCTGAGTTGAATCAAAGGTACATCGAATACAGCCACGGAGAAATGAAGCTTCATGACTGGAAGAGTGTTCACGATAAAATAAGGAATAAGTACAGTTGACTCTCCTCTATACAGACAGATCTATGGATGATGTTGAATCAGCATTCAGATGGTATGAGATTCAGAGAAGAGGGCTTGGATTCGAGTTTCTTGATTGCATAGAAGTGTCGCTGACTGATATTCTGACATTTCCTGAAATGCATGAGGTTTGTTATGCTTCTTTTAGAAGAAGTGTTATTCGGAAATTTCCATTCTCAATCTTCTACACTATTGAAGAAGATAAAATTGTAATTCATTCCGTATTTGATAACAGGCAAGATCCGCAGAAACGCCCTTGATACCGTGACTCTATGCCTTTTTGACCATGAAGGGATACTTTAGAAGCATGGCTACTTTCAGCGTATTGACAGTCAGTGACAGTTGCAAAGAGGGCACACGAACTGATACCAGCGGTCCCACAATTATTGAAATAATGGAAAATGCCGGATACACACGAGTGGACTACAGAGTAACCGAAGACGGTATTGAGCCTGTGGCATCCTGCATTGAAGAAATGTGTCATCAGAGTGTTGATCTTCTCATCACAACCGGAGGGACTGGCTTCAGCCCCCGGGACTTTACCCCGGAGGCTACCGATCTGGTCTGTGACAGGAGAGTTCCTGGAATACCCGAGATGCTCAGGTATCGTTCAAGCGAAAAAGTTAAAGCAGCATGGTTGAGTAGAGGTACTGCTGGAATCAAAGGAAACACCCTGGTTGTCAACCTTCCAGGCAGCGTCAAGGCTGTTACCGAATGTGTTGAATTCCTGCTTCCTATCCTTCCCCATGCCCTTGAAGTTCTCCGGGGTTCGGTTGGCAGGTGCGGCGGGTAGCATTGCATCAGATAGAAATTCGCCCTGCAAAGATCGAAGATGCTGATTCCATGGCCGGTGTGCTTGTTGCAGCCTGGCAGAACGCATATACGGGAATTGTCAATGCAGGTCATCCGGCAACAATTAGCAGAGATAAATACTCAAAAATATTCACCGGCATAATAGAAAATAACTTGCAGACTGTTTTTGTTTCGCAGGAGAATAAGTCAGTATCCGGTTTTGTCTCAGGAAAAATAGAAGAGGGGAAATACGATTGTCAGATCGTTGGTCTATACATATTGCCTGAAGAGCAGGGAAATGGCATCGGCAGTATCCTGCTGGAGAAAATGACAAAACACTTCAAGATCAACAACTGCAGGAAGATGATCATATGGACTTTACTCGGAGCAAAAAACAATTCTTTTTACCGGAAGCATGGAGGAACAGAAAAAGAATTCAAAGAGATCACCATTGGATCAGAAAAATATCCCGGTGTGGGTTTTGTATTCGACCTGTCATGATACAGGAGTCATAGAAGATCTGGATGACTATTTCTCAACCATCCCAAGACGGTTTCTCTGAAATCCTCAACAAAGGAGATCAACTCCGATACATTATCTTCCGTTGCGCAACCGGCATAGTCATATTCGAGAGTGTTCCGCTTCATCCGGCAGGCATCAAGATATTCAGTATCCCTCACCCATTCAGCTCCGAGTATCAGCGGCATTGCCATTATGGTTCGATAGTGATGTGATCCATGAGCAGGCCTGTATCCCTCGGCTCTGAGAAGCACAGTACAAAGTTTTAGAGCAGCATTGTAGGCGATTCCGAATTGCCAGTCAGCAGATATAGAACCCTTAGCGTCATGAATATCTCTTTCATTTATCACAAGAAGATTGTGAATTTCGTTCTTGCTGGTAGGTTCAAGCTTCAACCAACCGTTATTCTCCCAGCGCTTCAAACTCATTCTTATCCCCTTTTACGAACAGTTTGGGCCCTTTGAGGACATTCAATACGAAATGGTCTCCGGACATTCTCCTGCTGATATATTCTTTTCCGGTCATAACATGAGGATTGATTTCTCTTTCGATTCTCTCTGATACACCAGAAAGTGAACTGCTTACATCCCTTAGTCCGATGTCTCCTATTATCATAAGGTCAATATCGCTTCTCGCTGATTCCTCACCAGTGGCGAAGGAGCCGAAAACAAACGCTACTTCGATTTGAAGATTTTCCAGTGCCACCCTGAATACTTCTATCAGCCCTGTAGTTTTTAGCACGATCGAGTGGATTTCTTTATAGAGCGGGTTGTTCTTGTTAGCACAGTAATAGACTCTGTTACTGTCTCCTCTGCTTCTTACAAGATCAAGTCCAGCAAGGTTGTTCAATTCCTGTCGGATTGATGCTTCGGATAGCTGTGATCTTCGTGCTATCTCCCTTATGTGTAATTCCAGAGGATTTAAGCCGAATAGAATCGTAAATATTTCTGCGCGTGTTCTGGACGAGAGTAGCTTAATTAACATATTCATGATGCGTGTATATACTACGCATATGCGTGGTATGTCAACGCATATGCTCCGACATATGCATTAGTCAACGAAGTAGTTGCTGCTGTATACTGTGTTTACAGTGGGGTTACAGTGGTGGATTAAGGTCAGTTCTCTTTGCGCATGATAAGTTCAAGAGAAACCCATGAGTCATCCGATTCTACACCGGTCTGATTGTCGGTGTTGCCGGTGAAAGAGATACCACCAAGGGTACGGACTTCCAGCCAGTCTTTTGGATACCAGCCCAGATCAAGTGACACTTCGGTAGTGTTCTCAACTATGCCTGATGGGAAAGCTCCTCCTGCCTGAACAGAATCAGGCCAGCCTTCGTAGACATTTCCTTCACCATGTCTGGTGTAGCTGCCTTTCAGCTGGGCAGTAATTCCATGAAAGCCTATGTAGGAGATGGAACCGGTTACTCTGTCTGCGTCAGGACCCAGTTGTGTTCCGATGATCCGGCTGTCATGCATGTAGAAGTTATTGATCTTTCTCTGACTGTATACATACCTCTGTACTGCAGTGTATTCCACAATTGTACCAAGGCCGGTTTCCGGTAAAAAGACATCAGCACCGAATGTGTATCCCAGTTTGTTCGGTACATCGTGGATGTTCTCGTACTGTATGTCGTCGATGAGGAATTCTCCGTAAAGTGCCAGTCCGTGAAGAGGCTGCCAGGTGGCATCTATACACATGAAGGCATTGTCATCCACTCTTTCATTCCACTGTACCGGGTACCAGGGAATGAACACATTGGCATAGGCAAGATCAACTCCGTCTGCGGTGTAGAGAATGGATTCTGAAAGCCCGATCCTTAGAAAGTCGTATGGCTTGATATCCAGTCTGTGGGCTGAAAGCCATGTGGAGGAATCGGAGTTTATTGTGCTTGTAAAACCGGTGAAGTGTACTTTGTCTCCCAGATCAAGATCAATTTTTATCATGTCCATAGCAGGAGCATCTCCACTGATAAGAAGCTGAGTGAATCTGCCGGGACCCCATCGAACGGGAATTCTTCCCATGGTTGCCTGAAGAGGTCCAGTCTCGGCTTGAATGAAACCCCAGTCTACATACAGATGTCTGCCATGCTCAAGGCCATAGTGAAATGGAGAGAAACCATCAGGAGGGTTACCGTTGCTGCCGGTCCATAAGGAAGTTCTCTGAGAAATGGAGAACCAGTCCAGAGGCCGGGCGAAGATTTCAAATGTGGTTCCTCCACTTGAAACAAATTCAGAGTTGCTGCTGCCTGCCTGGCCGGCGATCACGCCACGCCAGCCGAAGACTCCATCACCTGTATCGGGAACACTGGATTGGTCTTGAATAAGATGCCACAGCCACATGGATCGGGAACCTGGCTCAACGGCAATGGTGTGTCGGTCCGGGAATTCGCCAGAGAGAAGGTCACCGGTTGCTTCCGAATGGTACAGCCAGAGATTCAGCGGGTTTTCCAGAGTTAAAGAAGCATTCGCCAGAGTAGCAGACGCAAGGATGAGAAAAACCACTTTCATCTTATTTACCTCTTTCCAGAAGAAAAACTGTTTCAACATGGTCAGTGTGGGGGAACATGTCCAACGGTGTAATTTGCTGGATTGTATAGTGCCCGTCTGTGAAAATAGCAATGTCTCTTGCTGCGGAAAAGGGATTACAGCTCACATAGATGATTCTTGCAGGATTCAACTGCAGCAGCTGTTTGGAAATAACGGTTCCCATGCCTGCTCTTGGAGGGTCTGTAATAACCGTATCAAAAGTTTTTTTCTTCTTCAGGGCTTTCACAAGGAATGAGCTGTCTTTTGTATTTATAAAACGAAGTTTGCTTAGAGGTATGCTGTTCAGTTCTGCGGCAATTCTACATCCCATCGATGCGTTTTCATTCATTTCAACCGTTGTGACCTCACAGCCTTTTGCTGCCAGCGGTATTCCAAAAGTTCCAACTCCGCCGTAAAGGTCAAGAACAGTTTTTCCTTCTTCAGGAACATGACTTAACACCAGATTAACCATTTTCTCAGCAGCTTTGGTGTTTACCTGGAAAAAGCCTCCATATGGGATCTGGTAGATGAATTCTCCAAGTTTCTCATACATGTCGCCCGGTTTGATAGAAAACCATGAGTTCTTTTTCCTGATCACAACTGAAGGCCAGTTTGCAGGTGCCCTGTCCTGATAATCACCTGAAAGTTCAATGATGGAGTTGTCTGTATTCACTGCACCGCGAACTGAGAGTCTGGTCACACCATACGGAACACCTGTCTTCAAGAACCCTGCCAGAGTCTTTTGCGAAGAGTCATTCATCAGCGGGCAGGCATCTACACGCATGGGATTGCCCCTGAAAGCATGGAGAGTGAGATTGTTTTCCTTTACATCAAATGTTACTTTGTTTCTGTATCCAGTTGTTACAGGTGACGGAATGGTTTCATCTACTTCCGGCGTGACAAGGTTTCGAACCGCTTTTTCCACCCAGATCTTTTTCCAGTGCAGTTGCTGTCTGTACTCGAGATGTTGCAGGGAACAACCTCCGCAGATGCCGTAGTACTTGCAGAATGGTTTTACTCTGTACGGGGATGGTGTTTCTATTTCAGCAAGATCGGCTTCAATGAAACTTTTTTTTGTTCTTAAATTCCTGATTGTTACCTGTTCACGGGGAAGAGCACCCCTGACGAAAACCGCAGGTGAGTCCGGTGGTCTTGCTATTCCACCAACGCGGTTACCCAGACTCTCAATAAGAACGCTGCTTTCAGTTCTCAAAGAATCCCATTCTTTTTAAAAGATCGCTGGAAGTGGATTCATATCGGTCATCGGCAATGGCTTCCCGGAGTTGCTCCATAAGACGTGCGAAGTATCTGAGATTGTGCAATGTTGCGTAAATAGGGGCAAGCCATTCCTTCGCTTTGAAAAGGTGATGCATGTATGCTCTTGTGTGGTTTCGGCAGACATAACAATCGCAGTCTTCCTGAACCCGACTGAAGTCATTCCTGTGTACTGCATTCCTGATATTGAGTTTACCGTCCGGAACAAAAAAACAGGCTCCTCTGGCATTTCTGGTCGGGACTACGCAGTCAAACATATCTATTCCCATTCCTACGAAATCTATAAGGTCTTTCGGCTTTCCAACACCCATCAGGTATCTTGGCTTATTCTCAGGAAGTCGATCAATGCAACTTCTTACTGCAAGTTCCATCATTGGTCTTTCTTCGCCAACTGCTACCCCGCCGATCGCATATCCGTCAAAATCCATTCCAACCAGTCTGTCAGCACAATATTCTCTTAGTTTAGGGAATCCTCCACCCTGAACAATTCCGAACATGGCCTGCCCGTTCTCGGGATGTACTTTTCTGGCTCTCTCCGCCCATCTGAGAGTTAATTCAACAGAAGCTTCCGTTCTGGTTTCTTCGCTTGGTTGTTCAAGACATTCGTCCAGTATCATCATCACATCACTGCGGAAGATCGTTTGTGCTTTAATAACTTTCTCCGGAGTGAGAACATGTTTGCTTCCATCGATATGGGACTGGAAATTGTAACCTTCTTCTGTTACCTTTCGCAGTGAGGAGAGGCTGAATAACTGAAATCCTCCGCTGTCGGTGAGGATGTTACCCTTCCAGTTCATAAATGAATGCAGCCCACCTGCTTTCTCAATTATATCCAGGCCGGGACGCAGGTAGAGATGGTATGTATTTCCCAGAATAATGCTGTACCCGTCTGCTTCGAGATCTGAGTTCCTCACGGTCTTAACTGTGGCCTGGGTACCAACAGGCATGAATGCAGGTGTTTCCACCGGACCATGGCTTAGCTGTAGAGTTCCCCGCCTGGCTTTACCACTGGTGCATCTAAGGTTGAATGATGGTGTCTGGTTCAACAGTTTCCTCCTCTGTCTCCTGCAAATCCTCTACCACTGGTACTGTGATTTCTTCCGGAGTAACCGTTTCCTCTACAGAAGGAACATCCGGAAGAGTGTCAGGCAATTCTTCCGGAACAGTATCGGGAACAATAAGAACGGTATCTGCGGAAACATCTGTCAGAATCAGGCTGTCTGCACCTGTGACCAGTTCTGTTGAATCAGCTTGAATCATCAGTGAGTCAGTTTCTGTGGAATCAGATGCTGTAGAGTCTGTTGCTGCAGAATCAGCCAGTGCTTCACTGGTAATGCCAACAGGCATTGTTATCTGGTTGTTGAAGGAGGAATCTGAAGGAAGTGGTTCCAGCATTTCAAATGCGAATTCAGTTGTGTCTGCAAGTATAAGAATGGCGTGTGTGGAATCAATTTCAGCAATGATCTGAAGCTCATTCATGAGATCCTGCTCCATGTGATTCCTGTGGTAGAGACTTGCAAGTCTTACATGGTATTCCAGTTCCTCGGGGTGAAGAGCAATCAGCTCCAGGTAATGTGTAAGCAGCTCTTCTTCATATTCAGGAAGACCATCCTGTACTTCAGCCATTTGCAAAGACATTACAGACGGAGCAGAGTGAAGCAGGAAGAAGGCTGCCGCCGCAGCTGCCAGAGGAACAATTGTCAGCATTCTAATACGTATTCCCGCTCTTTTAATTAAACCTTTGATAACAGCAGGATGTCTTGGGTCGAATCTTCTGTCTGTGGCAACCAGGCGGAGACCTGTGATCTGTTCAGGCAGAGAAGCTTTTCCAAAAAGTAGAGGAATGTATCCTATCAGAGCAGCCGGTAGAAGAAAAACAGTAAGAAGAATTCTAAAATACACAGCCATTCGTGATGCGGTTTTCTTGTCTTTCACCGGATGCTGTTTAATTTCCAGAGAAACAAGCGGATTGCCATCTCCCGAAAGCTCTAAAGAAACAAGAAAATGGATTGAGATCAGTGCAGCGGGGATCATTGCATAAATCCAGAAACTGGTTAGCGGGAGAAAAAGAGCACCGGCTAAAGCACTCCAGCCGGCAACAAACAGGGTTTCTTGGAATGCCAGTTGCAGCACCACTCTGTTCGCAGCAGGTTTCAGGTTATAGTAAGACACAGGTACTCCTCAGATGATCAGCATGGCATCACCATAGCTGTAGAACATAAATTTGCTTTCAATTGCTTTTCTGTAAGCCTTCATTATCAGATCAAGACCTGCGAAGCTACCCACAAGTGAAATAAGGGAGCTTCCGGGAAGATGGAAGTTAGTCAGGAGGACATCTACATTTTTGAACTGGTAGGGAGGGTGGATAAAGATGGAAGTGCTCCCTGAAAGTTCATTAGGGGAATTGATATCAATGGATTCAAGTGTTCTGGTCACAGTGGTTCCTACTGCAATTATTCGTCCATCCCTCTTGCGGCAATTCCGGAGAGAAGAGAGAGTTCCTGATGAAACACTGAACCGTTCCTCCTCCATTGAGTTTTCAGCCAGTATTTCGTTACGAAGCGGTTGAAAAGTGCCAGGACCGACATGGAGGGTGAGAAAGTCAATTGATGTGCCTGAATTATGGATACTCTTAAGAATCTCAGGTGTGAAATGAAGTCCTGCTGTAGGTGCGGCGACAGCCCCGTTTTTCTGGGCAAAAACTGTCTGGTACCGCAAATTGTCCAGCTGATCAGATGGCCGTTTTATGTAAGGAGGAATTGGTACTGTTCCTTCCCTGTGAATCAATTCTTCGGTGTTCCCTTGCGAAGAAAACTTCACCAGGGCTCTTCCCATCTGCAGCTCCTCCTGTACGGTGGCCTGAAGGGTATGATCAAAGGAATACACATTACCAACTCGGCAACTTCGACCAGGTTTGACCATCGTTTTCCACAGAACAGGGGAGATCTTTTCCAAAAGAAGCAGTTCAACCGCACCACCGGTTTGCACTCTCTCTCCCTTCAGCCTTGCCCGGATAACCCTTGTGTCATTAAGGATCAGGGCGTCGTCAGTGGAAATGAAATCTGTGATCCTGCTGAATTCAACTTCAGAGAATGTTCTTTCTTTTCTGTTAAGTATCATCAGACGGCATGTTCCTCTGGTCTCTGGCGGGTGCTGGGCAATAAGCTCCTCAGGCAGATCGTACATCAGATCAGATTTTTTCAGCATTTATTCTCCAGCTTCATTAACCGCTCACTCGGAGTCTGATAATCATTCTAGTTGCTTTTCCCTTGTTTGAGAATGTATTCATGGTGCCGCCAAGTTCCTCTGTAAGCTTCCATGCAAGAGCAAATGCCATGTTCTTCCTCTCCAACTGTCTTTCTATTGACAGACAATCAGAAGGAACACTGCCCCCGGAGGCGTCGAACCTGAAAGTCCAGTGATCCTCTTTCTGAGCAATGGAGAGATCTACTTTTTTACATCCATCGCAATTTTCTAGAATGCACACCAACAGGGAATGGGCTATCATGCTTATAAATGCCCCGTCTGTGCAAACCTCGATATCATTCTCTGGTGGTTGGAAAAGCATTGCAATGCCTTTCGGTGCAGAAACCCTCTCAAACTCCCTCAGTACTTTGCCAAGCAGGGGTGACGGATCAATCCATCTGTGATCTGGAGTACCGTTGTAAACAGAGATCTTCAACCACCAGAGAGACCATCGGCTGAAAAACCCCAGCTTTGTTACTACTTCAGCAAGATAACCGATGTTTTGCTTCAACTCTGTGTTTACATCTGCCTTCTTCATAGTCTCAGCCCAGATATCAGACACCGAATCAAGGGCTGTTATGTTGTGGATCAGGTTCTCTAAAATTTCTCTCTTCAGTGCATTTGAATCACTGCGGGAATTCCCCTCCAGTGAATTTTCATTTGTACTTTCAGGTACGGTGAATAGAATGGCCATCATCTGTATCATTTCTGTTTCAACGTAGTGAAATGCTTCATTCTCAGTTGATGCAAGCAGGATAACCCCATCGGTAGTACTCCCGTTGAAAAAGGGTACAGCAAGTTCTGAGCGTGAGTTCAGGAAGACAGGAGAGAATCTGAGATCATCCTCAGGGGCTTCAGCATAGAAGGCCGTTTCCCCTCGAAGGCAGGCCCATGATGCGGTATTCAACCCTTCAAGTGGGAGATCCGGCAGCCTTCCAACTACTCCTGACGCACCAATTCCTATAAGAGCACTTCCATTTGGATTGATTTTGAAGATTATAGCAGTCTCAGCACGGCATTCTTTCACAAGATCAGACAGTAGTCCTTCCAGAGGTTCCATTTTCTGAAAATAGGCTTCAGCAAGGACCTTTACTGTTGAAAGAATTCTGTGACCATCCTTGAGATCATACATTGCTTCATGTTCTCCAAGAACTATCGAAGCAGCATCAAGTACTGCCTGGCCGTCAATTTTCATCCGATTTTCCGGTATTCCATGAAGAACAAGATGGGAAATGCCGAAGCCGGAATGTATTCTGCGAATAAATATTCCATTATCCTGGAATCCACCTGAGCTGGCGGCCAGTTGTATGGGGTCCAGTGCTGGAATCAATCTTCTTGAATCTCCAACAGTAATAACCTTGCCTTCACGGACAAATGCTGCAGAATCTGCACCCAGAAAAGAGATAGTTCGTTCCAGAACATGACTGGGAGACATGTTCTCCCCTGACAGCAGTTCTATCAGCTCCAATGGTATGGAACTATCATGTTTGTTTTCACCAATGGCATTATTTGTTGATCCGGTTTGGGCAAAAATTACATATTGATCAGTGTCAGGAATCGGAACAACAGAAATGTCGATGATGAATTCAGAACCGGAAATCGCAGGCATCATCCTTACTGAAAACCTGGATGTTGTTGCGTAACCCCTGTTCCGCTCTTCATGTCTTAGTTGCAAAGCTTCTTTGTGTTTGGGGTGAACAAATTCGATAAAGTTTGATCCTGTGGGATCAATACCCCACATCTGCTGGCTTACCCCCCTGGCGATCTCATTCATGGAGAGGATCATACCTTCTGAATCAATTATAAAAGTAGGGCAGAAACTTTCCTCCAGCAGAACCCCTATGAGGCTTTTTCTGTCCACGGTTCCTGTAACAATAGCCACAGAGGGGATAGAGAGACGACAGAATATCAGTCTTCCCGGAGAAGGAAGCTTCCGCATTGAAAGGCTGTAATTACATTTGTTGTTACAGTTGGAACCGTGACTAACAAGGAACTCTGGAGTACTGCCATCATTCAGACACTTGCGTACGGCCCCTTCAATTGCCCCGGCAGATGAAGAATCAAAAAGAGAAGCAAGATCGTGTCCTGTATTGAACAGAGAAACAGCCTGTTCCGACATAGCAATAATTTTTCTGCTGGAAGAGATGAGAATAAACAATTCATCACCTGTGATTTCGCTGAGAATATCTGTGATCTCACCGGAATCAATGGGGCTGAGAGTTACTATTCGAACCTCCGACGATAAAATGATGGAGGATAATTTAAAAAGCTTACCTCCCAGTAAAGCAGGCCAGCTTCCCTCGGTTGTTCCTTCAACAAGAGAAACGAGAGTATCCAATTGCATATTTATGCTGCTGGCAATATCTTTTATCTTATTGGAATACAGGGTATTGCCGGTCTCAGTGTTGATGATGAGCCAATAACCTTCTTGAGTCAGGTATGTGTCAAATTTCACATTACTTTGCATATTACCCAATCGTGTTGAGCTGTCTAATACTTCCTAAACTTGCTGGACGCATACAGTATTCTATATTAGACAAGTAAATGGCAAGGGAGAGGAAATTTTGAAATACACAGCCGTATGTGAATTTGAGCTACTAAGTAAGTCCAGGGAGGATGCTATTGCAGAGTTATTGGCCCTCTTTTCTATAGGAGAGAAGTCCAGAGAATTACTTGCGATGGCTTTGGATATCAGGGAACAGGTGGGGGCAACCGTGGTCCACAAGGACATTGCTTTGCCTCACTGCAGAAGTATTCTTATTGACAAACTAACCATTGCGGTGGGAAGATCTGCCGCAGGAATTCCGTGGCCGGAGAAAAAGGTCTATACTGTTGTTCTATTTATTTCTCCTGTTAAGCATAACGGACCAGAAGAGCATATTGAATTTCTCGGGCATATTGCCAGTTGTATCAGGGATTCCGGTGACAAGATCGCGAAAGTCAGCCACAAAGACGAGCTTCTCAATTTGCTGGGTCTTCAGCTGGAGGAGCAGGGGGAGTAAATGGATAAACAGCTCGAGAAATTGATCAGCCTCCATGACCTGGATGTCATGATCGCTGATTTGAACAGAAAAGAAATCAGGGACAGAGAAGTTGACATGGGTCTTCATACAGAAGGAGCCCTTGAAGAACTTAAAGGCTTGCGGGATAACTACTGCAAAAGCATTAACAGGAAATGGCGCGGATTGTACAATCAGCTAACCAGACACTATGGGAATGCGGTTGTACCTGCTTTAGTGGGAAGATGTACCGGTTGTCTCACAAGGCTTCCTACTGCTGTCTGCTCTGACCCGGAGAGAAATTTAAAAATACACACCTGTCCAACGTGTGGAAGGATAATATACTGGGCCGACTGAGGCCTCTCTTTCAGGAGGGATCAATGAATCCAAGAGAAGCACAGGAAGCACTTACCTTTGACGATGTTTTAATTTTGCCAGCAGGTTCCGATGTGCATCCTGGCCAAGTGAGTCTTCATACCGAGTTATGCAAGGACATCGTTCTGAATATTCCTATTTTAAGTGCAGCTATGGATACGGTTACGGAGGCAGGAATGGCCATTGCCCTTGCTCAGCAGGGGGGTATGGGGGTAATTCATAAAAATCTCTCTATTGATGAGCAGGCTCAGCATGTGCGCTGTGTAAAAAGGGCAGAAAGCGGTGTGATCAACGACCCGATATCCCTTAAAAACTCTGCACTTGTTTCCGATGCTTTCGAACTGGCAGAGAAAACAGGAGTATCCGGATTTCCGGTACTTAAGAACGGTAAATTGTGTGGCATCCTGACCCATAGAGATTATCATTTTGAGCTTGATGGTTCCACGCCTGTGATTAACTTAATGACAAAGTTGGATAAACTTGTTACTGCTCCTGTGGGAACAAGTATTGAAGATGCGCTTGTATTGCTCAGGCAGCATCGTCTTGAAAAACTACCTCTGGTAAGCAAAGATGGACACCTGGCAGGTCTTGTGACCTTGAAGGATGCTCAAAAGGCCATGGAGTATCCCGAGGCATGTAAAGACAGTCGAGGGCGACTGAGGGCCGCCGCCGCAGTCAGTGTGGGGGAACCGGCTTTGACCAGAGCAGATGCGCTTGTGGAAGCAGGGGTTGATTGTGTTTTCATTGATACTGCCCATGGTCAGAGCAAGAGTGTTATTGCAACTACTGAAGCAATCAGAGCCAGGTATCCGGATCTAGCAATTGTTGTAGGAAATGTTGTCACTGCTGAGGCAACAGATGTTCTGATAAAATCAGGAGCAGACGTAGTCAAAGTTGGTGTTGGTCCCGGTTCAATATGTACTACAAGAATTGTTGCAGGAATAGGGTGTCCCCAGCTAACCGCAATTTACGACTGTGCTGAGGCAGCAGGAAAACATGGAAAAAAGATCATTGCAGATGGCGGAGTCAAGTATTCTGGAGATATAGTGAAGGCTCTTGCTGCCGGAGCGGCCTCAGTTATGATTGGAAGCCTTTTCGCTGGAACTACTGAAAGTCCCGGAGAGGCTATAATCTATAAGGGCAGAAAGTTCAAGACATACCGCGGGATGGGCTCCATGGGTGCGATGAAAAGGGGTAGTGCAGATAGATATTTCCAGGATGCATCAGTTGAGAAGAAGCTCGTTCCAGAAGGAATTGAGGGTATGGTGGCTTTCAAGGGACTGGTAAGTGATTATCTTGTTCAACTCACCGGTGGTCTCAGGTCCGGCATGGGCTACGTTGGTGCCTCAACCATTCATGAACTATTCAAAAGGGCAAAATTCATTAGAATGACCTCAGCCGGTCTACGCGAGAGCCACGCCCACGACGTAACGGTGACCAAAGAAGCACCGAACTACTCTTCTGATGCCAGTGGATACTGATCTTCTAGGGAGCTGCGGTCTTCGCCTTGAGACAGAGATTTATTCTGACGGTGGCTATTCTCTCTGCCGTGTAGACTA
>JAOZRM010000011.1:23857-24183 GCA_029940175.1 Candidatus Sabulitectum sp.
CTTTCAGCCATCAGTTTTCAGACTTCAGCTACTGAAAGCTGGTAGCTGAGATCTCAGACATATCAGGGGTGTATCAACATCGCTGGCCATCAGTAGGGGGCTTGATTACTCCCATTTCTTCACGTGATCTGCCAGGGGGCAGGAAACTGGTTCTCTTCGACCTGGAAGAGGGTGAATTCCTCTGTGAAACACTGTCTGTGAACGGCAGTTTTTCCCAGGATAATGCGATTGAGCTCACGAATAAGGTTCTTGCTATTGTATCCAACCTGCAAGCCGCAGGAATGATCTGTGGTTACCTTGGACCAGAGATGTTTGTTTCCCATGGT
>JAOZRM010000326.1 GCA_029940175.1 Candidatus Sabulitectum sp.
AATTCTAAAGACTCAAATCAGACCTGTCAACCCAACATCGTCAAGTGGTTGAAAGACATCAACACAGCATGATCAGATAAAGGAATAATTACTTAACTTCTGGGATCAGTTCCCCAGACTGTCCGAGTGTACAGACAAAGAATCTGCACTATCAACAGTAGAAGTATCCCCCAAAGCAGTCGATTGTTTGCCACCGTGGAAGGCTGTGTTTTCAAGTGATTCAAGCTCTGACTCAATTGAGGTTTCCATTGGAGTGTCGTGGGTGGCCTGCCATGAGATCATTACAGAGTTCAAAGCAACAGAAACGATCACACCTGTGAGGATCACTCCTATAAAGCCGGAAACAACCGAGAGGAACCTGCCCCACCCGCTACTGGGAACAGTCTTACCGTAACCTACAGTCAAAGCTGTAATGAAAGTAAAGTACAGAGATTTTGTATAACTCTGCCATTTCTCAATTCTGCAGGTGATCTTAGCCAGAAGACAGAGAATTCCACCGAGGAACAAAAGAACAGGACTAACCATAAAAAGTCCGGTTACAAACAACTCTATAAATTTAACCGTAAACTTGATCGGGAGAAAATCCATCAATTCCTCATCTCATTTAATACTGCAGTACCAAATCTCATGATCTAATCTCAAATCTCAACACTGCTGAATCAAAAGATAGCGTAAATAAAGGGAGCCAGTACAGATCCTTGAGTCAGTACCAGAATAAGGCTCAAGAGTATGAGAACAATAATGATCGGAGTAAGCCACCATTTTTTCCGAACCTTCATGAAGTTCACAATCTCACTGAATCTACCCACAAAACACCTGCCTTAATCCAGGAGTGTGACCGAGAATGAAACATCGGCATAAAGGTTTCTACTTAACGCCCATTGTCAGTTACGCTCCTAATATGGTTTTTCCGGCCTGCTGCCCGGTCCGTTTTTATCAACTTCAATCCAGTATGAGTTCGAGCTCGAACTGGAATCTTCAGAAAATCCTTTTTTCAGTGGAGTTTTACCCAGAATTCGTAAAATGAAGCCAGTGGGTATGATTGCCAGGAGAAATACCAGAAAAAGAAGTACGTTGGTCATTATGAAACCCAGCACTGCAGCTAGTTTCATCCAGAGTTTCTCTACCGGTGCAAGCGCTCCGGGTAAAGCAAGTGCAAAAACAAGAAAGAGCAGAGATGGTACTGCAGTGAATATCCAGGCTGGTCTTTCTCTCCAGAAAAGCAGCCCTGAGATAACACCGAAAGCGGCGAACATCACTAGACCGTATTTTCTTAATTCCGCTCTCGTCTTCTTCTGTCGGCTGCTAATCAAGCTCATAGATCTCCCTCCAGTCTCGATCCTCCTGGAGAGGAGGTTGCTCTTCTTTGTAAAGCAGACAATTCCCAAGAGCTAAAATATCCATCTCAGTTCGCATAAAACACAGATATGCATCCTGTGGAGAACAAACGATGGGTTCCCCTCGAACATTGAAGCTGGTATTGATTATCACCCCATAGCCAGTTCTTTCCTTGAATGATTTAATGAGTTTGTGATATCCTGGATTATACCTTCCATCAACGGTTTGTACTCGGGCAGAGAAATCGATGTGTGTAACCGCAGGAATGTCAGATCTGGGCACATTCAGCTTCTCAATGCCGAACAACTTCTCCTGCTCCCGGGTCATAACTGTACACCTGTTCTTCTGCACCTGAGAAACAAGAAGCATGTAGGGACTTGCAACAGGAAGATCAAAATACTTTTCAGCATCTTCCAGAAGAACTGATGGAGCAAATGGACGGAAGGATTCCCTGTTCTTTATTTTAAGATTCATAATGGATTGCATGGTCACAGATCTTGAATCTCCCACTATTGATCTGTTACCAAGAGCTCTGGGGCCGAATTCCATCCTGCCGTTGAACCATCCGACTACTTTGCCGTTGTCAATAGCTTCTGCCACAGTCTGAATAAGCTGGTCTTC
>JAOZRM010000012.1:0-22573 GCA_029940175.1 Candidatus Sabulitectum sp.
TTTCCTACAGAACCGGCACAGTGGGTTCCGTGACCGGATTGATCCATAGGATCATCGTCGTTATCGGCAAAATCCCAGCCATAGTGATAACCGGCAGCAGTATCGTGCCACATCTGGTTATGAAGGTCAAGATGGTTGTAGTTAACTCCTGTATCAACAATACTTACAATAATCCCCTGTCCCTCGTAGCCCATTGCCCACACATCTGGTGCATTGATCTTGTCTACACCCCAGGCATTGGCCAAGTCCAGCTCTTCTCTGGTTGTCTCACGGACTTCAACAGGCTCGACGAGAATATTGGGGAACGTCTTTATAGCAACCCATTCTACATCATCTCTGGCAGCAATAGTACGAATAACTTCAGGTGTGGCAGCACAACCCACAACACTTACTATCCAGTTTGTGCGAACTTCCTCAACTGACCCATGGGGAAAGCTGGAAAGGGCCGAAAGAACAGGCTGCTGCACAGTATTTGCAAAATCCTGGAGTACTGAAACGGCAAACTCACGTCGGAAACCTGAATCCATTCCCTCAGCCACCGAGTTGATGTAATCAATATCTGCTCTACCAACCGGTTTGATAAGAACGTGGATAAGTTGATCAGGTGAAGCTGTTGCCATTTCCTCCTGAAGAAGCTCGGTTATTGTACCCGCAGAGAGAACCCCTGCCAGAACAACAAGACAGAGAATAAATCTGTTCATTGAATTTCCCTTCGATAGTGCGAACAGGTCGCAACTGGTAATCTGATAAGGCTTACCCTAAATACATAATGCAACTAGGGAATATCATCGGCTGAAAACTCTTTGCCAACCCCCTGTCTGCTCTATTGATTCTCTACCCTCTGTTTCCATCCATTCCCCGTGGTCTATTCTTGTTTGTACACGCTACTTTTTCAGATTGTTATGTTCTGCATCAACACCATCGGGAATTGAGTAAATTTGAGAAATTCCAAAATCTCCGGAATGATCGACATGACCACCGGATCTGTTCGCGGCAAACTCATGCTTCTTGCCTGGCCAGTGATGCTTTCCCATCTGCTTCAGACATTCTACAATCTCGCCGACGCGTTCTGGCTGGGCAAGCTTGGCAGACAAGCTCTTACTGCTCCCACCATTACCATGCATGTTTTCTTTATCGCATTTGCTCTCGCCATGGGTCTCGGCGCTGCCGGTACAACTCTGGTCAGTCAATTCAAGGGAGCCGGAGAAGAGAAGAAAGCCTCTGTTGTTGGTGGCCAGCTTCTTCTGCTGCTCACCGGGATTGGTCTTGTTTTCGGTATTGCCGGTTATCTTTTCACCCCGCAGATACTCAATCTTCTTCAGACCCCGGCGGATTCCTGGCAGATGACCTATGACTACATGCGCTGGATCTTCACAGGGTTTCCACTGCTGTTTGTTTTTTTCGTGTATCAGGGAATCAGCACCGGACTTGGTGATACTGTTGGCCCCATGCAGGTTAATCTTATAGCTGTTATTGTCAATGTGATTCTTGATCCCCTGCTTATCTTTGGTCTTGGGCCCTTTCCGGAGATGGGAGTGGTGGGTGCAGCTGTTGCCACCGTCTTCAGTCGAGCACTTGCCTCTTTCATTGGTATGCACAGACTTTTCAAGGGCACTAATGGCATGAGGATACTTCCTGCAGATATCAAACCGAACAGATCCATGATTCGAAAAATAATGAAGATTGGGTTGCCTGTTTCACTTGGCCAGCTTGGTACCAGTCTTGGCTTCACTTTCATGATCGGCATTGTAAACTCATTCGGCAGTGCTGTAACAGCAGCCTTCGGCGTTGGCAACCGAATAATCCATATGGCTTTTGTTCCGGCAATGGGGTTGAGTCAGGCGAACGCCACTGCAGTTGGCCAGAACCTTGGAGCTGGAAATGTAGAGCGTGCAGAAAAGTCCTCAAAAACAGCTCTTCTTCTTATTGGATTGATATTGCTTCCAATTGCCCTTGGAATGTTCTTCTTTGGAGCAGATATATCCCGAGCGTTCGTGGATGACCCCGAGGTCATTGAACTGGGCAGGGTGATGTTTCGCATAACAACACCCTCGGTTTATGTGTTCGGATTTCTCATGGTTCTTCTTGGAAGCTTCCAGGGTTCCGGCTACACTCTTCCGGTAATGGTGCTAAACATGTCCAGACTATGGGTTCTCAGAATCCCTGGCGCCTACCTGCTTGCCTATTCTCTTGGAATGGGTCCTCTGGGAATCTGGTGGTCTATGTTTATCTCAAATACCCTGGTAACAGTTGCCGGATGGCTCTGGTTCAGAAAGGGAACCTGGAAAACCAAAGCAGCTCATCTGGTTCTTGATACAAGAGATGCGGAGTCCACGGTACATGTAACTGACATGGATTAAGTTAAGGCCTGTACCGCTCCGGCAATACCCAGTATGGAGAGAGCAATCAGTGCCATCTTTCGGAATACCGAGCTGTCTACCTTCTTTGCCAGAAGAATACCTATGGTTCCGCCAAGAGCTGCCGCCGGCAGAAAAATCACAGCCTGAACAAGGTTCTCTGCTGAAGTTACACCGGCACCGACGAAAGAGGGAATTGCAACAAGAGTAAGAGCAAGAAAAAAGGCTGACAGGTTGGCTCTAAAGGAATCTTTCTCTGTTTCTGTTGCAGTTAGATAGATAACTGCCGGTGGCCCGCTGAATGTTGTCAGACCATTGAAAATACCAGAGAGTGCTCCTGTCAATCCCATTCCCAGAGTTGTTCTTTTCAAATGAGGAGCCCATTTTGAGAGAGAAAGAACGGAAACTGAAGTAACACTGATGCCTATAATCACTCTTACAACGGTATCATGCAATGAACCCAGCATCCAGGCCCCTACGGGGGTGAAAACCATGCCAGAGAAGGCCATTGGCAGGAATCCACGAAGCCTGAGATTGCGCCAGGAAGAAGCTAAAACCATGATGTTCAGAGCAAGACTTGAAACTGCAATAACAGGAACAGCCCATCCCGCAGGAGCGAAAAGGCAGATCAGAGGAAGGGCAAGCAGTGAATACCCGAAACCTGTAAACCCCTGAAGAATTCCTGCACAACAGATAATAACCAAAGTTGGATAAAGCAATTGGAATCTCCCAGTATGTTAATGCGGGAATATAGTAACCTTACAAAGATTCTGTTTTGTATGTTAGGGTTTGTAGAACTCTTTCAATCGTTTACGAAAGGTGACCGGTATGCAGTGGTGGATAGACAAACCGAAACTTGTGGGTTCACACAACCCAAAGCAGTCTGAGCTGAAAATAGAGAACCTGACCACCATAGTTTCACTGATTGACCCTGTGGAACAGCGGCTGAGATACAACCCGGCAATTCCCGGTGTCAAATGGGTAGAGATAGCAGTGAGAGACTATGACGCCCCTGCCCTTGAAAAGCTGCTCAGGTTTGTAAAACTTGTGAAGGAAGCAGAAGGCACTGTTCTTGTCCACTGCCAGGGTGGCAATGGAAGAACTGGTACTTTCGGGGCAGCCTGGCTTATGCGTGAAGGCGGTATCTCCGCTACCACTGCAATTGAGACTCTCAGGAAAACAAATCCCAATGCGGTGGAAACAGACGAGCAGAAAATTGTGTTGATACGATTCGAGAAAAAACTCAGGGACACCTTTAAACAGTCCCTTTAAGGTACTTCTTACGCAACTCCGGCTCGAACTTTTCAATTGCATATCTCAGCATGGTTCTTGGCATCTCCGTGTAATGTGATCTGAGGAAGTTTTCCTCTTCTTTCGAATTCCTTTTCCCGACTTCACGAAGCATCCAGCCAACTGCCTTGTGAATAAGATCTTCTTTATCTGTAAGAAGAATTTCTGAGATCTTGAATGTATCCTCAAATGAATCTTTCCTGATGAAGTGCTGAGTGGAAAGAATTGCAATTCTCCGTTTCCAGAGCGAATCGGACACAGCAAAATCGTAGAGTGGCTGCCTGTGCCCATCCCACAGGTAGGCACCTGCAATGTGAGGAGCTGTGGTGTCAACAAGATCCCACCCATTAATACGGTGAGTATTGCTCATGTACAGATTGTAAATGTTATCTTTCTCTTTTTCAGAACCTTTCCTGAAAGCCTGCACCATTGAAAGAAGTGCAAAAAGTCGAACCTCATGCCATTTTGAATAGAGGAGTTCTTCCACCACAGACAACTCAAGATCCCCGGATACTCTCACAAGTTTTCGTATCAGAGGAACTCTTATTCCAAGGAAAAGGTCTCCTTCACCATATTCTCCAGGCCCGGTTTTGAAGAATCCCTGACTGTGCTCCGCTCGAACAGGGTCAGCAGATTGCTGCAGCCTGGTAACAATCTCATTGCTTGATTTCATTTCCCACCTCTTTTCAGGTTTATCAGGTAATGCTCTGTTGTTGTCAACTGTACACAACTTGATAAACCGGAGGTCGGTGGTGTCTGTGATATTGCCTATATTAATCCCTGATCTGTTTTCTCTGATCATGAGGAGTCATCTGTGAGAAGAAGAAAAAGCCCACTTGTGAGGGACACCGATACAGGCAACCTGCTGGAACTGCTTATGGTAATTGCTGTTGTTACTATTCTTGTGAACAGAACATTTCTCGCAGCCACTGGTTATCCTCAGATTGCACCGGGAGATCTACACATTGCCCACATGCTCTGGGGTGGTTTTCTCATGCTTGTTGCTCTTGTTATGATGTTCCGGTACTGGAATCCATCGGTTCGAAGACTTGCAGCGTTTTTTGCCGGAATGGGTTTCGGACTTTTCATTGATGAGCTGGGCAAATTCATAACAGACAGCAACGACTATTTCTACAAACCAACTATTGCGGTGATCTATGTGATCTTCATACTGATGTACCTTCTTTTCAGAGGGTTTGCTGAAAAAACCGAGTTATCCGCTAGAGAACTTCAGGTGAATAAGCACCTGCGAAGAGATCTGGGAGACATGCATGATACCTCTTCAAGACTGTTGAAGTGGTATGATGCTGCAAAAAATCAGTTTGAGGACAGCTTCGATAAAACCATTGCTATAAAGGGTTTTGTTCCCGCTCTGATGATCGTGTTTGTGATTCTGAACCTGACACAACTGGGGATCATTATCGGAATTATTCATCCGGGATGGATGCCTATGGAAGATTCATCAGGGATCTCCATTATTGGAATCTTCTTAAGTGGAATCATGGTGCTCGTGGGAGTCCTGCTGCTTCGCACCTCTCTTTACCAGGCATTTCTCTGGTTCAAAAGAGCCATCCTGGTCAGCATCTTCATCACACAGATCTTTCTCTTCTACCATTCTCAGTTAACTGCTATCTGGGGTCTTGCTGTAGATCTGCTCTTCTATGCAGGTATAGAAACCTACCTTCGAAAATAAGCTCTCTGAAAATTGCAGGAACAAGACTCCTGAATTAGAATACACATACTGAAAGAACACGTTCATCTATCATGTAAGGATTTCAATGAAATACTCAATTTTTCTTCTAACACTGCTTCTTGCCCCAGTGGGCATCTCGGGTAGTATTGATCAGGCAATGGTGAAGATTTACACAAACAGTGTTGCCTATAACTACTACATCCCGTGGAGTACAGATGCTCCAATGGAAAGCTCCGGCTCTGGATGCGTGGTTCAGGGCAATTTGATATTGACCAACGCACATGTTGTCACAGATGTAACTTACCTGCAGGTTCGGAAAGAGGGAGACCCCAGAAAGTACCAGGCATATGTTGTTGCCGTGTCCCATGAAGCAGACCTGGCACTGATCACTGTTGAAGATGAATCATTTTTTCAGGGAATAGATCCTCTTGAACTTGGTGAACTTCCCCAGCCCAGAGAGGAAGTTACCGTGTACGGATATCCCATGGGTGGTGACGCTCTTAGTACTACTCAGGGTGTTATTTCAAGAATTGAAAGTTCACGCTATACGCACAGTGGGCTTTCTCTGCTTACTGTTCAAATAGATGCGGCGATCAACCCGGGCAACAGCGGAGGTCCTGCCATAATAGGTAACAAGATCATCGGAGTTGCCATGCAGACTATGACCCAGGCTGACAACATTGGCTATGTGATTCCTGTACCGGTAATCAACCACTTTTTTAAGGACGTTGAGGATGGCAGTTACGACGGCTTTCCGTCAGCTGGATTCAGCTATCAGACCATACGCAACAATGCATTTTCTGCAAAATTCAATATCCCCAGTGAGCAGACCGGTGTAATGATCACGAGTATCGCCTTTGGTTCCCCTGCTGCCGAAGTTTTTGAGCCCGGGGATATTCTCATTAAGATTGACGGCAGATCCATTGCTGGAGACGGTACTGTAGATTTCCGTTCCGGCAGTCGAACCAGACTCGATTACATGGTGAACAGAAGACAGGTAGGAGAGACAATCCCTCTGGATATCATCAGAGATGGCATTGTATCAACAGTAAGCATGACACTGAACACCACTCTGCATGACCTGACTGTTGTTCCAAACAAGATTTACGATACACCACCTCAGTACTTCATTTTTGGAGGCACAGTCTTCATGCCCCTGTCTCTGAATTATCTTGAGTCATGGGGGTACGACTGGTATCTGAATGCTGTTGACTATCTCACTTACCCTTTCCTCTTCGATAACTGGCGAGCGGAGAACCGTGAGGAGATCGTGGTTCTCACATTCATGCTTCCTGCAGAAGTCAACACCGGTTATGAAAGCCTTCAGAACGAGATTATTGAAACAGTAAACGGCATCCAGGTAAAGAGTTTTTCACAATTTGTTGAATTGGTGGAAAGTGATTCTGATGAATTTCTTGAACTCACCACTAATCTGGGTAACATTATTGTTCTTGACAGGCAGGAAGCAATTGCTGCCAACCAGTCAATAATGGCTCGTTACGGCATCATCCAGGATCGGATTCTGTTTTAGGAAGGTCAGGGCTGACCGCCAGCCATACAGGCCCGTAGATATCTTATGCTGGACAATATCAGGGCTGATCCAATGGCAATGTAGAGTATGGCCAGATATTGCTTTGGTATGGCTGAATGCCGCAGTAACCATCCCATTGCGATCATTGCAAGAATGATCAGATAACTCTTCCAGTGAATGAATGAGGTTACGTAAGCTCTTTCCTCCATTTTCCAAATTCGCCTAAGATTCTTATCCACTATCTTCCGGAATCCGAAATGACTGATGAATACCGACAGTAGTACTCCACAGCCTGAATAGATCCACTTGTTCAGGTCAGGGGCAGAAAGCAACCAGGAGCTGGCTCGATAGATCATCATCAAACCCACGCAAACCCAGGTATAACCCGCCAGAAGAATAAGAAAGCTTCTGGTCGCCAACGGAATAAATATCTTCACTCTGCTTCCTGCGCAGCAATCTGATCCTGTTCTTTTCGCAATCGTCGGACTATTCTGAGAATCCATATGATCTCAATGGCGAAAACAATGAAAAGAATATGGAGGAGGCCGAGTATCATGAATCCACTAACAGCTGCTGAATACGCGGTGCTGCCCTCTATGGTCAACAGCAGGTAATTGAAGATACTGTGAAGGGAGGCGGCAGCAAGCAGGCCATATAGAATTGTTATCTTCCCTTTGCCCTTGAAACGAACCAGAGCTACTGAGTAACCCAGGATCGCTCCCCAGAAAGCGTGACTTGGTACAGAGAGTATCGCACGGGTTAATGCCGTGCCGAAACCACCGCCTATCACATAGAAAATGTTTTCTATGGTTGCAAATCCCAGGGCAGCAGTTACTCCATACAGAATTCCGTCCATGGGTTCATCAAATGCTTTTGTACGGGCACAGTAAAGAATTACTACCAATAGCTTAAAAGACTCTTCCGGTATCGCCACATTTGCAAACATATCGTAAAGGTTAAAAACAAGAGGATGTGCATGACTGAGTATACCGAATGATGAGAACAGATTCTCCACAAATACCACCGGGATGAACACGAACACTCCTAGTAGAAAAGTACCAGTGAGTACTTTGCGGGGCTCTCTGTTCCGGTCACGCCTGTAGAAATATGTCATAAGCAGAACCGTGGGCAGGAAGGTGAGCACAAAGGTGAGAATTGGCAACATAAGTTTTCCTTACTGTCTGATTTGACATGACATTCCCGGCGGTTCCACTAGACATAATGTCTAGGGCAAAATGCAGGGTGTTAACGCCTGAGTCAAGCGACATCCGGCAGTGGTGGTTGACTGCAGGAAATATCACTGCTATTCTCTTTGAATAAAAACGGATTTTTTGTGACACAGGACAGGATTACCAAGGAGTGTGTCTGACAATAAGCGCTGTGCAGTTACGCCGCAGGATCGAGTCAGAATTTGTGCGGATTTGAAGAGTATATCAGCGCTATTTGATGATAATACGTGCGGATTGTGGCCGATTATGTGGTTGTAAATGCCAGTGTAGTATTCCCTGTGCTACGCAGGGGAGCGCCTTGTTTACTGTAATGCTGCTTACTCAGGCATACTCCTAGAAGGGTTTTTCAAATGCGTCTAATTCTAACCGGAGACATTCATCTGGGTCGATCATCGTCCCGTATTCCGGAAAATATACCAAGAGAGAGCCTCCGGGCTGCGGCAGCCTGGAGCAGAATAGTTGATCTGGCCATAGAAGAAGGAGCCGACCTGGTCTGCCTCAGTGGAGACATTGCAGATCAAACCAATAAATTCTGGGAATCCATTGGCCCATTGAAGCAGGGAATTCAAAAACTGACAAGCAAGGGCATCAGAACTGTAGCGGTTGCCGGAAATCATGATTACGATGTTCTGCCCAGGCTGGCGGATCAGCTTCCTCCTGAAAGCTTTACTCTACTGGGTGAATCCGGTAAATGGGAAAGAGTCACCATCCGCCTTGAAAGTGGAGAAGCTCTCAACATCGACGGCTGGTCATTTCCGTCTGCAAGTGTGACTGTAAGCCCTCTTGATACATACAACCTTACGGCCGATCCTGTTGTGCCAACATTGGGAATGGTTCACGGAGATCTGGATGTTGCTTCTTCTCCCTATGCTCCCCTTACACTTACGCAGTTGCATTCACTGGGACCTGCAGGCTGGCTTCTGGGTCATATTCATGCTCCACGCCTGATTGAAGGCCCCCCGTGGGTAGTCTACCCCGGCTCGCCCCAGGCGTTTGACCCGGGAGAGACCGGAACACACGGACCGTGGATACTGGAAGTGAACAACGGCATGATCGGTGTTCCTGTTCAAGTCCCGCTATCTACTGTGTGTTACCATAATGAAACAATAGATCTCAGTGACATTGCAAACGCTGATGCAATGCAGAGTTACATCCTGGAAAGAATCCAATCTACCGGTGATGCTATTGCCCGTTCTGCAGGTTTCTTTCTGACTCACACCAGCCTTCGCCTGAAACTCACAGGGAAAACTCCAATTTCTCATCTGGTTGCTAAAAACTCAGAGCTGATCACTTCAGACCTTGTACTTCCCATGACAAAGGGATCTCTGACCGTGGAGAAGGTAGAAGATCAAACTATTCCCCCCATTGATCTGCTCCAATACTCTAAAAGTAATTCTGCCGCTGGAGCTGTTGCGGGGCTGCTGCTGGAACTGGAGAAGAAACATGTATCAGAAGCGGTTGAGAAACTGATCCTGGACACCGTTGAAAAACTCAGAAACATGGAAAACTCAGGTACTTACGGCTTGTTGAAAAGAAGGGAAACTGACATTGAACTTGCACGCAAGTACCTTCGGGCAAGTAGCCGGGCGCTTTTGACAGAACTGGTAGGGCAGATAGATGGATGACAAAGCAGTATTTTTTCAAAAGATTGCAATACACCGTGCACTGGGTATTTCTCAAGGTGACGGTTTTGAACTCTCAGACATTTCACCTGGTGTCAATCTTGTTTTTGGCCCTAATGGTTCAGGAAAAAGCACTACAGCACTGGTAATCCAGGAACTGCTGTGGCCAGGAAAGACCGGCCTTGTCAAGCCCACGATCATGGGAAGGTTTGCCGCAGAAAACTCCACCTGGTCAGTTGAGATCGATGCAGGTCATGCGGAAACTCAAAATGCTCTGCATACTGGAGCAACCCCCAATATTGGTCCTGTGGAAAATCGCAGCCGCTATCTTCTCGCATTGGATGATTTGATAGTTGATGAAAACACAGATTTTGCCAGAATCATCACAGCAGAAAGTCAGGGTGGTTTCGACCTTGATACTGCAGGAGATAACCTTAAATTCACAAGTTCACCCAAAAAATCCCTGCGTGCAGTCAACAAGGCTAAGGAGGCCCGTCAAAAAGTTCTGGAAGCCAGAGCTGTACAGGAACGCATTTCAAGCAGAGAACAGCTATTACCGGAGTTGGAGAGGAAACGCAGGAAGGCCACTGATGCGGAGAGAAGAATTTCTGTACTAAACCAGGCGGTAGAATTTAAAAATGCCGATAGTCTCTGCTCTCAGATCAGTGATCAGATTGCTTCCTTCCCTGAAGGTGTTGCACTGCTTGATGGCACGGAAGACCAGAATCTTCAGAAACTTTCCCTCAGACAGCAAGAGCTTGAAGAGAAGAATGCTGTTACCCGCCAGGAAAAAGTAAGTGCAATTAGAACATTGATGAAACTTAAGATGCCGGATCAGCTGATACAGGATGATTTTCTTCCTGCAGTTCGAGGGCTTCAGAATGACCTTCACAAAACGGAGCAGACCCTTGATGTACAGAAAAGATTGTTTCTCTACTCTGAAAGTGAAGCAAACACAGCGGAGAAAAGAATAGGTGACAGCATTTCACCACATCAGCTCTCGTCTCTGAATACCGTGGAGATTCAGGACTTGAGTACACTTGCAAGACACTCTGATGAAGTTCGTGCCCGGGAAATAGTACTTCAGGAGCGAAAACGGGTACTAACAGAAGTCGAGCAGGAGAAAGCTCCTGATTTTCGAGCTGAGCAGATCAGAGATGGTATTCTATCTTTGAAACGCTGGCTGGAAACTGCTGATCCCGCTGAAACCTCTGGTAGATCATCACGAACTCCTCTGAATACTGCGTCTTTACTGCTGATGATACTTGCAGGGGTACTGGGGTTTACTTACCAGCTGGAATGGATCCTTCTCATTATCCCCGCGGTGATTTTCTTCATCTGGGGCAGGGGCAAACCAGAGCGTACTGACAGCAAGAGTACTAATTCTAAGAGTATCTATGTTTCCAACTATGAAAGAACCTCTCTTCCTGCCCCGGATTCCTGGAAGACCGAGGCGGTTCTTGACCTGCTTGGATCACTGGTTGATATGGCAGATATCAAAGCTCAGGAGAGCAGGCGCAACCGGAATTTGAGTAATTTGACAGAAGATGATAAAGCTCTTGAGCTTTCCAGATCAGAGCTTATTCAGCAGAAAACTCAAGTGGAGGAAAAGCTGGGTTTCGCTGTTACTTTAGATAATCAATGGTTGCCATTGCTTGTTCAGAACATCAGCTCCTGGCAAAAACAGAGTGCAGCAGCTTCTTCAGCAAAGGCAGTTCTTTCCAGCCTGGAAGACGAAAGGCAACTACTGCTAAACACAATTATCGAAAAAATGAGTCCCTTTGGATACAGCGAAATCCTCTCAGCAGAGCATGCTGCCAAATCCATCGAGGATGTAGCTGCAAAACTTACAGATTACCACAATGCTGTGAGGATCAGAGACACTGCAGATGGCTCCATTTCTGAAATAAAGGCAAAACTTGAGGGAATTCGATCCGAAAGGCATGGAATTTTCACCAGAATCGGGCTGGATACTTCTCAGGATGGAACCATAAGTAACTGGTTGAGCCTGCTACCGGATTTTCGCCGCTTGCAGAAAGAACTCACAGAAGGAAAAGCAATTAGAAAAAATCGCAGAGAAAGGCTTTCCGGTTATGAAGACCTTCTGGCTCTTGATTCTTTTGAAATCCAGGAACAGATCAGAAACCTTCAGGAAGAATCCAGCAAACGAGACAGTATAACCGAAAAAATAATAGAGATTACCATGGAGATAGAGGCAGCTCAGGCCGGGCACCAGTTGTCAAATGCTCTCTCTCGGGAGGATGAAGCAGTGTCTGACCTTGCAGACCTGAGAGAGCTCAACAGTGTATCAATTGCCGGAGATCTGCTTACCCACTGGGTTCGCGAAGTAGCGATTGAAAGGGCCAGACCTCTGGTTTTCAGGCGTGCATGCGAACTTGTTGCTGAATTCACAAACGGTCACCTGAAACTTTTCATTGATGACAGGATAAATCCACCTCAATTCAATGTGAGCGTTAATGGCAGTTCTCCGCGACCAGTAGATAAACTTTCAAACGGGGAGCGAGTTCAGGTTCTTATAGCCATTCGAACTGCATTTCTTGAACAGAATGAACCTGTTCGTCTTCCTCTTCTTCTTGATGAGGCTCTGGGTACGTCCGATGACCTCCGAGCAGGTCTGATCATCGATGCTGTTATTAAGATTTCGCAAAGTGGTCGACAGGTGTTCTACTTCACTGCCCAGCATGAAGAGTTGGTTAAATGGATCTCGAAACTAAAAAAATGCCAAATGCCCCACACTGTTATCAATCTAGCAGAGCTCCGCAAGCTTGAGGTGGCAACCAATCTTCCTCTTGAAATAATTCCTGTTCCTTCAGTTTCTGTCCCCTCTCCGGATGGAATGACCCATGAGCAGTATGGCGCGGCCCTGAAAGTTGGAAATATTAATCCTCTCGCTGATAACCAGGATAGATTACATCTGTGGCATCTGATACGCGATGATGATCTTCTAAAGCAGTACCTGAGCTACCAGATAGAAAAATGGGGTCAACTGAGAACCCTGATAGAACTAGGTGGCAACAAACTGGTCAATGCAAATCCGGAGGAGAATGAGAGAATCTTCACAGCAGCCAGGGCTGTGGACGCCGCGACTAGAGCATGGAGAATCGGCCGGGGCAGGAAGGTCAATCGCAGAGTTCTTCAGGATTCCGAATGTGTTTCAGACAGTTTTATAGATGCGGTTAGCGATCTTTCCAACAGCCTGCATGGAAGTGCTGCCGGGATAATAGTAGGCTTGAAGAACAAAGTAATTAAAAGGTGGCCATCTGCGAAAACAGACGAACTGCAGAGCTACCTGGAAAACAGTGGTTATCTTTCAACCGATTCCGTTCTTACCCCGGGTGAGATCAGGATTCGTGTTCTAGCTGCTGTTGCAGAGGCTATGAGTAAACGTTTGATTGACTCTGCCCATATCGATCGAATAGTGAGCTCGCTGCCAAAGTAAAAAGAAGCAGGCCACCGGCATTACTACCGGTGGCCTGCACTCTTCTTTTCTGATCAGTTAACCGATCAGGTTTTTAATATCGTCTTCAACTGTACCGATTCCGGCGATGCCGAAGTTCTCAACAAGAACATTTACAACTGTAGGTGAAAGGAATGCCGGGAGTGTGGGTCCGAGATGGATATTCTTTACACCAAGGTGCAGGAGAGCAAGAAGCACAGTAACTGCCTTCTGCTCGTACCAGGCTATATTGTAAACAATGGGCAGATCATTGATATCGTCAAGCTCGAAGACTTCCTTGAGCTTAAGTGCAATAAGTGCAAGAGAGTAACTGTCGTTGCACTGTCCGGCGTCAAGAACCCGTGGGATTCCACCGATATCGCCGAGATCAAGCTTGTTGTAACGGAACTTTGCACAACCTGCTGTAAGAATTACAGTGTCTTTGGGAAGAGCTGCTGCAAAGTCTGTGTAGTAGTTTCTGCCCTTCTGACGACCATCGCAACCAGCCATAACGATGAATTTCTTGATGGCTCCTGATTTTACTGCATCAATAACCTTGTCTGCAAGAGCAAACACCTGATGGTGAGCGAATCCACCAACGATGCTGCCTGTCTCAATCTCTGTAGGGGCTGGAAGAGTCTTAGCCATTGCAATGACTTCGGAGAAATCTTTTGCTCCATTTTCAACTCTGTCAGCTATATTTTTAACACCGGGGAAGGCCACATTGCCTGTGGTGAATACCCTGTCAATGTAGGACTGCTTGGGTGGAACCAGGCAGTTCGTTGTCATTACAACAGGACCGTTGAAGGAAACAAATTCCTTGTCCTGAAGCCACCAGGCATTACCATAGTTGCCCACGAAGTTATCGTAGTTCTTGAAGGCAGGATAGTAGTTGGCAGGAAGCATCTCACCGTGGGTGTAAACATCAACGCCTGTTCCCTGTGTCTGCTTGAGAAGCTCTTCCATGTCTTTAAGGTCGTGACCGGAAATGAGGATACCCGGGTTATTCCTGACGCCGATATTTACTTCAGTGATCTCGGGATTGCCATAGGTTCCAGTGTTTGCCTTGTCAAGGATCGCCATGGCAGTAACGGCAATTTCACCGGTCTTAAGAACAAGACCGATCATTTCATCCACACTGTGATCCTTTGTTGTCGAGGCAAGTCCTTCAACCATGAAATCAAAAATTGTCTGGTCTTCCACTCCAAGAACAAAAGCATGGTCTGCGTAAGCAGCAACACCCTTAAGACCGTATACAAGAAGCTCGCGAAGAGAGCGAACATCTTCATTCTCTGTGGAAAGAACTCCAACTGTGGCAGCCTTTCTCAGGAAGTCCTCTTTTGTTTCTGCTGTCCAGACTGCACTGTCATGCAGGTCTCCTGTAATGTTGAATCTTGCTTTGATGCTGTCACGAAGAACGAGCCCCTGCTTGATGATTCCAATAAGGTTATCGTCGTCAAAATTCACATTTGTAACTGTGGTGAAAAGAGCCTTTGTAATAAAGTGACTGGTCTCCTTATCAACCTGACCGGCCTTTTCTGCAACAACACTGATTCCCTTGGCTGTGTAGATCAGAAGATCCTGAAGAATTGCCGTGTCTCCTTTTTTTCCGCAGATACCGTTTACTGTGCATCCCTTGTTTCCAAGTGTTTCCTGGCACTGATAGCAGAACATGCTCATAATTGTCTCCTTCTTCTCTTCCAGGTAGTTTCCTGGATATGAGTGAACTTTGTAGCCGTTTTCTTCAATTATCCTTTACCGGTAACCCAATATCCATATCCATATAGTGAGCCAGAGTAACAGATCCGAGATGCTTCTGAATCAGTTTCTCGGCATCAGAGATCATTTCGCTGAAAAGACAGGTGTCCAGAGAACAGTGCTTACCCCGCCCGAAAAGGCAGGTACAGGTATCAGGCTGCCCGTCAACTGCCCTGTAGACATCCAGAAGAGATACCTCTGCAGGATCAACTGTGAGGTAATAGCCGCCACCAGGCCCTCTAACCGCACCGATGAATCCGCTTTTCATCAATCGCTGCAGAACCTTTGAAGAGTGATTGGCGCTGATGTTGAAGGCTTCTGCTATTCTGCTGTTACTCAGTAGATCTCCCTGCTTTTCTGCAAGAAGAATAAGAGCATGCATGGCAATGGAAGCTGCTTCAGAAATTCTCAACAATTGGCTCAAGACTGTCCCTTCGTTTTAGTATAGTGGTACCCTAATGCCAGTATAGACAAATGTCAACCCACTTTGTTACATTGCATAGCGACTTCGTCGATTGCCTTCCCGGGTAACAAGGGGCATATTGCTTCATATAGAGAGGAGACACCATGGAAAAATTCATAAATGATATGCACGAAAAAGTTCTTCCCGGGTGTTTTGATCTACAGGGCTCATCATTCCGTTTTGAAAATAAAGAGGGCTTTGCAGCTACTATTTCTAACTCTGAAAACTTTCTGAGATTTGTTCAAAAAGAGTGGGATTTTGTCTGTGAAGGCTGCTACTGTGATGTTTTCTTCAGTGGTTTTCTGGGAAGTTATGCTTTTGCTCTCTGGTTTCTGGAATTCGATCAGGACAACTGGTTCTCATTTGATGCTGTTCAAAAGGAGACAGAAAATTACCTCAATTCCTATGCCTCTGTTTCTCACAGGAGAGAACTGAGAATTATTAAGGGATCCTTTCTTCCCATGAGGTTGGATCTTCCGGTGGTTGTGGATTATGAAAACTTGTCTGTTACTGTGTGGACGGGGGAACTCAGGGACTAGTCTACAGGGTTACGATGTACTTGTCCCTCTCCGCAATGTTCATTCTTTCAGCTGTGTATGTCTCGTTCTGGTGGGAAAGAGCAGTTACCTGTTCCTCTGCTTTCGTGTATGAAGCCATGATAGCAGTGAGAAGAGTGAGGTTGTTTTCTGTTTTTCTGCCTACAAGAATCCCGAGAGGCCCTGGAACATCCTGAATGTCAAGCTGAATACCAATTCCCATTCCGATTGCTGCTTCAAGCATTTTGTGATTTTCCTCTGCGGATCTTCCAACCAGGCCTACGGCTTCATCAAGCATGAACATTCGCCCGAATCTGATCATCCTCGCATTGTCTCCAGAGAGAAGATCTGAGTCTCGCAGGGATCTCAGTCTATTTGCGTATCCCGGATCTGTAAGCAGGCATCCGCCCCCGGGTGACGGGATGCGCGAGAATCCATATTCTCTTGCCATCTTAAGCTGTCTGGTGCGACCTCTCCCGTTCAAGTCAAGAAGGCGGTCTCTATTAACAAGCCCTGCTTCCTCCATAGGCGTGGGATCAAGAATTTTGGCAGAAAGAGGACGCAGCAGAATATCTCCGGTATGGGAGATGTTTTTCACCCGGTTGAGCGATCCTCTATTCTGGCTCATTGGGCGCTGCCCTACAACCTCTCCCGAAAAGATGAAATCAAATCCCTCTTTCAGAGCAATTTCCTTCAGCCTTTTAAACATCGTTGCATGGCAGTCGATACATGGATTCATGTTCTTGCCAAAACCGCTTGGGGGATCAAAAAGAAGATTAACAATGTCTTCGGTAAAATCAACAGCTCTCCACGGAATGTTAAGAACCTCTGCAGCTGATTTACCTGCCTGCACATCGAAGAACGGGCTGTCGAACGTTATTGCTTCCACACAAATGCCCTGATCCTGGAGTACCTTGCTGGCAAGCATTCCATCCAGTCCTCCGGAAAATGCACCAAGAGCTCTAACACCGGTCACTGGTGACCCTCCAGGATCAACCAGTCATTCTGAACAGCCAGGTTACGAAGCTTTCTAACCGGATGAACAGCAATAGCAGAACCACACAGCTCAAGAATGTATCTGTCTCCCCATGAGTCCCCCAGGGCAAGAGCATCTGAGGGATCAATGCCAAGCTGATCCATGATTGCAAGGGCAGGAGCAATTTTGGCTTTCCCGTAAGGTCTCTGACCAATAAGATGACCGGTACACTTCCCGTTCTTAACCACAGGGATGCTTCCCCTGAAACTCTTGAAACCCAGCCCCTCTGTAACGGCCTGCACCAGAGGGGAAAGAGACGCGGACAGAATGAAGATCTCCGCGCCTTCTTCCTTGTACCTGTTGAGAATTTTAAGAACTCCTGGTCTAACCTTCTTTAACAGAAGAGGAGCACACTCTTTAACCTCATCATGCAGAACATCCACAGGAAGCCCGCTGAAATATCCTCTGTTCCAGCCACGACCCTCCTGCATTGTTCTGATAGGATGCCTCAGGTAGTGATAAAGAAACCTGATCACAACTGCCCTGGAAAGCACCTTTCTTCTAAACAGACCGAAGACGAATTCCAGTTCACTTGATACTGAGATAAGAGTTCCATCAAGATCGCAGATTACAATTCTGGTGTTCAATCGCTCACCAGAACTCCACGACCTGTGCCTGGAGTATTATCAAAAGTTTCAAGAACATGAACAACTATCCCCGGGAACAATCTTGGGAACTCTCCGTGGAAGAATGAATGTGCAAGATTTGTGTACTCTACAATTTGTGTGGCATACAGACCGCAGGAAACATCCTCTGTGTCCACAAGCTGACCAATTCCACGAACCTCGTAAGATTTGCTGTCCAGAAACACCAGACTGGTTACAGGCTCCTGCATCAGATTGATAAAGGTATGTGTTTCAAATGTCGGGGTTGAGTAAAGTTCCAGGCTTACCATTTTTGTCAGGTCGAAGTTGTCTGAAGTTGAATACAGATCCTTCAGATAATTAATTTTGGCAGGCATTGAACCTTCCACGTTAGCCCTCATGTACTCAATCTTCTCGGCAATGATCTCTCTTTTCGGGCAGAGCCCCATTCCCTTAAAAGCGTTGTTTATAGTAAGAATGCTGTCATTTCTTTTGGCGCCTCTAGTGGCCATTGCAGCATTGTGGGGACCAGCAAGAGATGGAGGAGCCCCCCCCTGACCAGTCATCATACCCAGAATGTTATCCAGAACATCCAATCTGGAAGACAAATTCCATTCCAGAAATTCCTCCGGTAGATTTGCGGTATTGTAGTCGCCCCACAAGCCGTCCACCCTGGCTTTGATCACACCCTCGGCTTCACTGGAAACATCAACACACTCCTGAAAAAATGAACCGCTGTTCCAGAGTTCCATTGCTCCCTGCTCCATTTCTCCAGCCAGGGCTTTCCCGGTGATTGATGAAAGCAGAAGCGCTCCACTGGCCTTTCCGGCCTTTTCAAGAAATTCTCTTCTATCCATGGAAATCCCCCTTAAAAAACAAGACTAACACAAAAGGACTCAGAATGTTATTGTTGTCGTTAATGTAAGAGCAATACTACCGGAGAGGAAAGTCCATTGTCCAGACTCAAAGAACTGGCTGAGAATCAGAAACCAGACGCCTTCAAAAAGGCCTGGAAAAATGCGTTGAATACCGGAACCCCTTCAGCAGAACTACTTGACTCCCTCATGATTTTGATAGCGCGAGGCGAGAAAGGGCTTGCCCATGTTCTAGCGGAACTCACTGTTAAAAAAATGGATTCAGAGAACAACAAGGACATTCTCGAATTTGCTTCCGGCGCAGCCGGAATCCTTGAACACTCGGAAACAATTGCAACTGCAGTCGTGGAAGCTCTCCGGGACAAATTCCTTGTCTATGAACCTCTGGAAGCCTTTATCCATGCCAGCGGAATTCAATCAGAGAAGAAACTTCTAAAAGATTCATGGAAAAGACTGGACGAACTGTTAAAGTACCAGAAGGGTTGCTTCATTTTTCACAAGGATTTCGGACCCGGTGAAATACTTAGAATCTCCAGAAGTTCCTTCACCGTAGATTTTCAACGGGCAAGAAATCATGACATGACAGTGGAAGCCATGATGGACTCTACCGAATCAATTCCCTCAGATTCCCTTTACGTAATAATGTGGAAGTCTCTCGACGGTTTTTTGTCCATTTTGAATACCGGGGGAGAAACGCTTCTTGATAATGCTTTCAGGGATCTTGCAACAGACCATTCTCTTAAAGAAATTAACCTTCTTAAACTTCTGGATGGATCGAGCATTAAGCCACGTCAAATGTGGAAAGTTTTGAAAGCAGCAGCAGCTAATTCAAGCAATTTCATGGATATGGGAGATTCCATTCTCCCCGCAGACAGTTCTTCCCTGCTCTCCCAGGTTGAAGCAGTGATAGCCATGAACAAAATGGCCATGTCGGAAAAAACAAAGACAGTAACTTTTCTGCTGAAAGCATCCGCAAGAGGAGAAGAAGCTAAACTTGAGCAGATATTTGACAAAGTTCTAAGTCTCAGGGATATAGAAAAGGGAGCAGTGTTTGAACTTGCATGGCTTTGTTCCAGCAAGGGTAAGATAAAGAAGTTTGCAGAAAGAACCGGTCATTTGCTTGAAACGAAAGCCGTAAGAGTTCAAAGAGCCATTGGCGAGATTCACTCCGCACCCTGCAAAAAGCTATACATGAGGCAATTCTTCGCCAGCTCTCCTGAAGACAGGGAAGTATGGATCCTTTTGGACAAGCTGCCAAGAACCTTGCGTGAACAGGCAGCAGATCATTCTGTAGAGTTTTTTCCGGAAATACATGCGGAATATGTTCTCAAGGCTCTGGATGATCCTGGAGAAACGGCACATTTCATGTGGGCTCTTGAACGAGCAGCAAAGATGGAAGATTACATGGAGCCTGGTAGAATCGTAGAGCTTGCTCTGAAGAATCTCCTTTTTGCAAAAACCGAAATGCAGAGACGGTTGTGTTCAGTTCTCATGAACAAACTCAGACCTGAACTGGAACAGCACATTTCTCTACTGGATACAAGGCGACTCGGTACTCTCACAGACAATCTTGAGGAAAGTCTCGGCGCCCAGGAAACAGGTCTGGTTCTACTTGCAAGGAGAGAACTCTCCGGCAGAAGAACAGGCGGATTCACAAATATCAGAAAATTCTGGGAAAGCGATTCCATCTTCTGTAGCCGTGATGGTATTGCCAGAAGAATTGATGAGATCGAAGACATCCGGACAGTACAAATACCCATTGCAGCCAAGGCCATAGCAGAAGCAGCGTCCCATGGAGACTTGTCTGAGAACGCTGAGTACACCGCAGCTCTAGAGAAGCGTGATTTTCTGCTTGAGATGCTGAATAGATTCAGAAAAGAACTTAAACTGATGAGACCCTATCCAGTTGGACAGGTAAGCAATGATGTGATAAGCCCTGCTACAAAGGTCATTATGGAAGCCATGGATGCTGGAGCAAAAGTAAGAACCGTATTTATCGTTGGTCTTATGGATGCTGATGCGGAGAATGGCTATATCAACTACAAAGCACCACTGGGTGCAGCTCTGCTGGGACTTTTAAAGGGAGATACCGTTCAGTTGCCTGGTGACAAGGATACGGTATGGAGAATAACTGATATTTCATTGATGGAAGAACATATTTAGTGTCAGGACAACTATCTCTATGATGAAGTGTGTTCTCTGCGGCGAGTCATGGTCGGAAAAGACTGTTCCGTTCAGCGCCGTCTGCGAGAATTGCCACTGCTGGTTGCATTCATGTGTTCAGTGTGCTCTCTGGGAGCCCCGATCTCGAATGTGTAATTCGATGACCACAGATTCAGTGGCAGACAGACAGGGAAAGAACTACTGTGAGGAATGGAAACCCGGTGACCGAAAAGACCCAGCCGACACCGGCAAAAACCCAGGTAATAAATTTGCCTCACTTTTTGGAGACTGAACTATGCGAATTCTTGTGGCTACCACTTACACCATACCGGCTTACTCCGGCGGATGGACTACTCCTCTGGATCTGTTTGGGGATCAACATCAGGCAATGTATGTTGTTCGAAATTTCAAGGCGGGAATTCACACCATAGAGAACGTGAAATGTGTGGGTGTTGGTTCATCGCAGGCACCATGGCCACATGCAGAACGGTTCAGGAATGCCTACTTTCAGCTTCGGTTCCAGAAAACGCTAAAACAGCAATTCTCAATATTTAACGCTGACTTTATTTTATGCCTGGACCCCAATGCCGGATATGCGGCTATGGGAACCGGACTTCCTTATGCAATGCGCTTTCATTCCCCCCTGGGCAAAGAGGGAGCAACAGCGCAGTATGCCCAATTGGTAAAAAATTCAGTATTTACAACTGCCTGCCCTGCCACAAACATCCCGGATATGGAAGTACTTGCCCACAATCAGGATCTCTCCAGATTCAATTACTTTGAAAGCCCTTCTGCTGAAAGAGCAATACTTCTCACCAGTATTAACAGCTTTCGGGAACCTGAACTTTTTATAGAAGGGATAATGCTTTCAAAAAAGATCAAAGGTGATATTGTTGGAACAGGTGTTGACAGAGACAAAATTGCTTCGATCTGCAGTACAACGGGAGATCGTGTACGGTGTCTTCCTCCGGTATCCAGGCTGAAAGTTCCGGAATTGTTAAATAACTATCAGATTGGAGTAGCCACGGTAAAGAAGGTTCCTGTTCATTACCAGATGAAGGTTAATGGATACATGGCTTCCGGTCTTTTCACTGTTACCAAACCATGGACCCACATAGCTATTGAAGCCCCTGGTCTGGTGAGAACATTTACCACAGCCAGAGAGCTTGCTGATCAACTGGATTATCTAAGTGATAACTGGCTTGAAACAACTGAGATTCGCAGGAAAGCCAGAGACTGGATAAACAAGCATTACTCAATAGACGTTCCCAGAAAACGCTTCAATGAGATTCTCAGCGAGAAATTCGACCTCTGATCTTTTCTGTTACTTGAGATGATACGCTGAAAAACGTAGTGCTTCCAAAACTGCGAAGAACAAGCACCATAAGAGCAACACCAGCGGCGCTGTAGGAAATGAGCTGGGCAAATCTGGTTGTTAGAGAAGCTTCTGTTACAAAGGGCCAGAAATGCTTCAACATCAGACATCCGACAACAAGAAGAAGGTTGGCAGCAAGAATCCTGAATTGCTCTGCAAGAATCAACCGAAGATCCAGTCCTCCCATTTTTCTAGATAATGACCATAAGAGGTATATCGTTTTAGCTGTTGATGTTACAGTAGTAGCCAAGGCAAGGCCTCCAATTCCCAGAGGGCCCACTAGAATAAGATTAAGCAGCACATTTGTAACAACACCAATAACTCCTATCACAACCGGAGTCGACGAATCCTTCTGAGCATAGAAAGCTCTGGACACAAGAGACCCTACTCCAAACTGGGCAAGCCAGGGTGCATAGAAAGCCAGGGCATAGCCGATGTATATTGAATCCTCTCCGGTAAAATTACCCTTCTGAAAGAAAACAGAAACAACGGGAACAGCAAGAACAGTTAGTAATGCCGCAGTGGGAAACATCACAAATGATGAAACATTAATGTTGTTCCTTAACGTTGACAAAAGCTTATCAGTTTTACCCTTGGCTGCTTC
>JAOZRM010000012.1:22583-23895 GCA_029940175.1 Candidatus Sabulitectum sp.
GCTTCTGCGGAGAAACTCAGATCTGCAAAAATAAGAAAAGGCTGAAAAACCACGGTAAGAACTATGTTCTTTATCCTGTTTGCATAATCAATGGCAGTAACTGAACTTTCCGGAAGAAAAGAAGCCAGCATTTTGTCTGCAATCGGGGCGAAAAAACCCACGAGGGTTCCTCCAACCACAGGAAATGCCATTCTGGCCAATTGAAGCATGTATGGATCATGGGAAAATGACATTTGAATTTTAAAACCACTTCTGAAACTCTGGGCCAGAAGAAATGCAAACTCCACTAAACTGCCGATGAGCATTGAAACAGGAAGAATCTTTATGCCGATGCCGTCTCTGATAATGAGCAGGACAGCAAGAGATACTACCAAACCCAGTACCCGGGAAAGCGCAAGAGATGTGAATCTTCTTTCATACTTGACAAAATTTGCAAGCATCCCGTTAATCGTTGCAAGAATCACGATAGGAAGAAGTATTCGAAAGAGAGTTGAGGCAAGAAACAACAGTTCTGGAGACCCGTTTGGGCTCACTATCTTCACAAGCATATCACTGGAAAACCAAAGAATCACAACTAAGAGAGAACTAGCAAGTATCAGCCAGGAAATGGTTCTGTTAACAAAAATAACGGCTCCTTCATGGCCTCTCTTCTCCATGACCCTTGAATAGATAGGGATGAAGGCGGAGCCAAAGGAGTGTGCCACCACATCTCTCACAAGAAGTGGAAAAACCATTGCAATAGCAAGAGCGTCTGTACGCCAGTTCGCACCAAAAATTGCAGTTATCTGAGCAAAGCGAATATAGGATAGAAAAGCCACAACAAAACTGCTGCTGGAAAGCACGGAAAGCCCAAGAAACTTGCTGTTTGCTTTTGGTCTTTCTTTGTTATCCATTAACAGATCCCGGTAGCTTTGGAGCAACTCCTTTAAGAACAGACAGAAGAGCACGGTAATATCCCATTGCTGCCTTGCCGTCCACCACCGCATACGAGATCAATCTGAAAATGCATTTTGCAATGATCATTTTTTTCACAACTTCAGCATTACCCGGATCATGATTCCTGAAAAACTCAAGCAACCCCCAATGGTAACAGGAAAGCCTGGTGACTGTGGCCCGATCTGAGCCTGATCCCTCATCATGAATAAATCCGCCCTGTTGGAAATAGTCGATATTCATCCCCTGCTTCCTCCAGCGGGAGCATACATCAACATCCTCAAAATAGAGTGGAAATCTTTTGCTGAATCCACCCATTCTCAGAAAATCGTCCCGGTGAACCATCATCAAAGAACCTTGGAGCCAGTCAATTTGATCT
>JAOZRM010000327.1 GCA_029940175.1 Candidatus Sabulitectum sp.
CAATCACTTCAGCTACAGATGAATTTGAGCAACTTCTTTTCACAATCAAAACAGAAGGTTTAGCCTCAAAGTATCCAGATACAGTGTTGGAATTATTGGTTCTTGCTATAGAGTCCGTAAGTAACCTATACCAAGTTGAAAGAGTTGAGGAAGTCATAAATAACTGTTTTAAGGCAAATCACTCACTGAAGGATTTACCTAATTATAGTAAAATAGAGAGAATTATAAGTGTATAACATTTACGAAGAAAACTCGACCCAGATACAATTTCCACTAATTAAAGGATACGAACAAGGTACGATCATGCGACCTGCGAAAAAGCATGCCTGGATTGCATACTTGATTTCTCTGGTCAGTATAAAGCAGATCAATTGGATCGTAAGGCAGCTCTGAACCTGATGAACATAGCCACATTGTAATGGAAACTAAGGAAGAAAAAATAAGTATGTTCAATTTTGGAACATACTGCAGTGGACGGTAAAAGCTGCAAAGTAGTAAACTAAATCATGATGCGATTTTTTCTATTGGCTATCGAGAAAGCAAGCCAGGAATATGATAAGTTCAACAAATCTCAGGAAATAGAATCAGATTTTGATAGAGAACTAAAAAAGATTTTCACAAGTAGGAATTGACAATGCTTGGGATAAGAACATTTGGCCAGTCGATGAACTGGTACACTGTTTGCGATTTCGGATTACTGTTCGACGACAATAGAAGACCTGACCAGTTGTCTCTCTTTGGCTTATGATGGGACTTTAGTGAAAGAAAGGAAAATGTGAGCAGAGAACCTGCAGCGTTTTTTAAATTTGCCGGGAAGCGGTTTGCTCTTCTCTCGGATTTGTTCTATTCCGAGAAAGGTTTCTCTGATGGAGAGCTGTTTTTGCTTCTTAAGAATCATCGGGAAGAAGACGATACTTCTGTAGATTATCTTTTCAAGAGGCTTCAAGATCTGCTGATAATTGATGCAGTTCCCGGCGAGACTGCCAGATGGGAACTGTCGCATCCTGTTCGTTCTCTTTTGCGTTTCCTGTTGAGGGAGCAAAGGCTGACCTCTGTGGAGGTGCTGCACGGGTATCTCAGAGCTCTGGAGACTTCCCGCTCGGATCTGCTGTCATGCATAAAAGAAGCTGACAGGAACGGAGTGTTTATCGCTGTTTCCGAGCTGTCCGAAACGGTGGAAAGGCTCAGACAGGATTCATCTGACAACTGCTCTGCAGTTCTGAGGGAGTGCATGAACTCCAAGGCTCAAAGAGATTGCCTATCACCCCTTGCCAGATTCGAGAAGGTGAATCGTCTCTGGAGCAGGTACCTTATGCCCATGAAAGATCTAATAAGTGTGGGGAAGAGCATTGATACCCAACTGGACGGACTTGAGAGTACCTTTGCGGCGGGTATGGTGCGTTTTGACAAACACCCCGGGATGGTGGATATCCTGCGAGGTGCAGTGGCACGAATACTGAGGATGCGCAGGGATACTTCAAGGGATTTCAACAATTCTCTTACAGAGATTCTTCCGCTTTACGAGTCGCTTAAGGCTGACAGTGAGCTTGCCCGGGGTGCTTCAATTGCACTCCAGCACATAGATAGAGCAGGAATCCGCTCTCTTAATCTTGAAGAAAGATTCCCGGTCAGTCACTGGCGTACAAGCGGTCTTATGTCACAGGTGGATGTGAGAGCTTTGTTGTACCGGTTGTCGGGATATACACCTGGGGCGGCTGTCAGCGCAGCTCCTCCAGAAGACCTTGAACCGGCTGTCTATCGTTCTTTTCTAGAAGCAGTTGTGGATCTTAGGGATTCCCTTCCTGTTGAAGATCTGATGGAATGGTTGGATGATTACTGCAAAGGAGGGAATGCTTCTGAGGTTTTACGGCTGTATGGAAGCATTTATCTTGAACCTCCGGGAACTGTTTCCCGTGGTGTTGATCAGAAATCTTACATGATAAAGGA
>JAOZRM010000013.1 GCA_029940175.1 Candidatus Sabulitectum sp.
GGGGTTTCTTCAGGTTACTCCAGTGGTCTTGTCAGTATTTATCTCGATACGGATACCACTTCATCTTCCGGTCTTATTGAGATAGCTGTTGACCTTGATGATTCTGGAGAATACAAATGGAACTGCGCTTTATTCACCGAAGGATACTACTATGTTTATGCCACTATCACTGAAGGCACAGGGGAGAGTTCCGACTACAGTGCCGGTATTCTTGCAGTTGATCACGGTGGGTTGAACCCGGAGTTTTACATAACAAAACCGCCTGCAGCCGGTGCTGAAGCAGACAACTTCTATACAATTCAGTGGGAAAGCACAGCACCATTGAATTCAACTGTTGATCTGTTCTATGACACAGATCAGGATCCTTCCAGCGGTCTGGTTGAGATATCAAAAGATATCTTTGACGACGGCTACTATTCCTGGAACTGCGCCTCTGTCCCCGAGGGTACCTATTACATCTATGGTGTTCTTGAAACTTCCACACCGCTGGGTCTGTCCAGAACCGAGAGGGCATTTGCTGCTCCTGGTAGCAAGTCTAAAGGCACCATCGTAACAGACTACAGCAACGGAACCCTGACTGTTGCACACGTTGGACAGTACTCAATAGAAGTAACGGAACCACCTGCTTCCGGAGCGTCAGCAGATGAAAGCTTTCAGATAGTATGGAGTACGGACGCACCGTCTTCAGAGCCTCTGACCCTGTTGTACTCTGCTGATACCACAGGAAGCGAACTTTTCCCGCTGGTCGAACTGAGTCCTCCTGTGGGAACTTCCTTCAACTGGAACTGCAGTTCCATTGAGGAGGGAAGCTGGTTCATCTATGCGGTTCTCGGTACCAGGGGAATGGGGGCAGACTGGAGTGACGGTTCTGTGAACATCACCCATGAGGAAGAGTATTCGTTTAACATGGATACACCTCCAGCTTCCGGTGCCACTGCTGATGATAACTACTCTTTACTCTGGTCCACCGATGCGCCTGGAGCAGCATATGTCTCGCTTTTCTACAGTGAGACGTCAGAGCCTGGCGGAACCGTTTTCAGTATTACCTCAGGTGCGCCAAACAACGGAGAGTTCAACTGGAGCTGCAGCAGTGTACCCGAAGGTGAGTACTATGTGTACGGTGTAGTCAGTGACTCCAGGAATCCGCAGCGGGGTGACAGGGGTTCGGGAAGCGACTGGAGTGATGGTACTCTGATAATTGACCACTCCGGATACTCTATCAACATTACTGCCCCATCCAGCCCCGGTGAACCGGCAGATTCGTTTTACACCATTGAGTGGGAAGCCTCTGCAGCTGCAGGATGCGTGGTTGATCTTTACTACGATGTTGATACGGATCCTTCGGAAATGACCCTTATCAAAGAGGGTATACCCAATACTGGAACTCATGAATGGAACTGTTATACCGTAGAAGAAGATGAGTATTTCATATATGGCATAATCTACGATCCTGTTGACGGAAGACCTGTTCCAGGGTCTGATGAATTCGCCCAGGATTACAGTGAAGGCACTGTTTATGTAAGTCATGAATACAATTACATCATCGTGACATCTCCTCCTGCCGGAGGAGGAATGGCTGATACGGATTACACTATCTACTGGGCTGCTGCCAGCGAAGCCGGAGCTGCAACAGTAGATCTGTATTACGATACAGACACTGATCCTTCAACAGGTTTGATCGCTATTACCTCAGATCTTACCTGGGATCTTTTTCAGTTCTTCTGGGACTGCAGTGCAATACCGGACGGGTACTACTACATCTATGCTGAAATGGAAAATCCAGCTGGTACGTACACAGATTACAGTGACGGTACTCTGTATATCTTCCACGACCTGCTGTGGTTCTCTATTTACGCACCTCCTCCACCGGGAGCTACTGCAGACGACAGCTATGACCTTAAGTGGTATTCCACCGGACCTGACGGAAGACTTATGGATCTGTATTACGATACAGATAAAGACCCTTCTTCCGGTCTGGTCCTAATCACAGAGGATGTGGTGTGTACCAACTACTCAACTTCGTGGAAATGGGACTGTAGTTCAGTTCCTGATGGTACCTATTACATCTACGGTATTCTTTCTGATCCCGTTGCAGATGATCAGATAACAGGATACAGCGAAGGAGCGCTTACAATACAGCATTAGCTGTTGAGCTGAATGAGCAGTTGAGAAAGGCGGGGATCGTAATGGGTTCCCGCCTTCATGTTGATGTCCCTTATGGCCATGGTTATCCCCGAGTTCAGAGCCTTTTCCCATGCGATACTTACTGCGAGAATTCTTGCTGGAAGTGGTATCTCATCCTGGAATTTTCCTGCATGTCCAGTACCGCTCCAGTGTTCATCCATGTCCTCCAGTGCCTGCCTGGTAACATCCGGGAGAGAGTGAGGATGCTGCTGATAACTTTCTTCTCCCTGCCCGGGAAGAGAGATCATGTGAAGCAATCCTGCCAGTCGCATGCAGTCTTCATACCATGGATCAGTTTTCAATGCCCTGCAGAGAGTTGTTGTTGTTGCGGCAACCCTTCTGCTGAAACCTGCGAAATCGCTGCTGTTCTGCTCAACGAATGAGATCAGTGTTTCCATGGATTCCCAGGAGTTTTTTTCCATTTTTTTCTCAGCTTCAAGGCCTGCAAGAACAGGAACTGCTCTGTTGAGAAATGATTCAAGGTAAACAGGAATTGTCGAGCTGAAAGAATCAACCCAGATAGAGAGACCGGAATTGTGGTGAATGCTTACTGTGTTTGCAGTATCCCACTTCTCACCTTCGAAGTACGTAATGGTTTTCCACCTTGCTGCCACACCACAACTCCATGCTGCTGAGACAGCGTAGCAGAGTGTTCGCAGTGCATCCATCTCGGATGTGGCGGAAAACAGATTGCCGGACAGTTCTTTCAGTCTCAAAACTGTTTCAAGTTCGTCTGCTTTCTCGTGAGCTGATCTGTTCTGTCGAAGATTGATACCATGAACAACCAGCATGGAAAACAGGCCAAAGGCGCAGGATAAGAGTATGCTGCCGGTAATCTCCTCAGGCAGTATTCTTGAAGCGCAGGGAACAGCAAGCAGAATGATAAAAGTATTAACCAGAAGATTTTTTTTAAGATTGACCATTGGATTTCTTTGTCTTCCACTGGAGAGGCGCAATGAAATACATCGCAGAAGAGTCACAGGTATAACCGCAACAACCATTGCAAGGTACGTTTCAATTGCTCCTCGCCCAGTGGAGAACCAGGGAATATTCCAGTAGATATGTCCGCTGAGTTTTAGAAGGAAAGCAAAAGAAATACCCTGGTACATCGCTTCCGGTATCTCCGGTGACAGTTTCTTTCCTGCCCGTAATGAATTAATAAGACTTCCTGAGAACACCATAACAGCAGTGATCGGATAGATCAGAGATGGGCTGTTCCATGTAGCGATGCACACGAGAACGGCTGGTTCAATTCCAATTCTATCGGTGCTGTCTGAAGAAAGAACAAAAATTCTGGCAAGCAGTACGCCGGTTGAAGCCAGAAGAAGAACAGCGAGAGATTGATTTTGCGAAAAGGACCCGGTCTGTACCTGGGGAAATACAAAGAAAAGCGAAATCAGTGCAAGTGCTGCAATAAGGTATTGGGTTGTGTATTTCACTGCAGCAGCTCCTCCAGTGCATCAACAACATTAGCGTCAAAGTGCGTCCCTCTGAATTTCCTGATCTCCTCAAGAGCCTTTAGCTTGGGCTTGCCCGGGTGGTAGGCCCTGGGTGATGTCATTGCATCAAAAACATCAGACACAGTCACGATTCTTGCAAAAAGAGATATGGAAGTGCCGGTGAGTCCATTCGGGTATCCACTTCCGTCGATGTGTTCGTGATGTTGTAGAACGATTGCCGAAGCTTCGTTGTATCTCTGCATCATTTCCAGTAATTTTGCTCCAGCTTCAGGATGAGTTTCAATGACATTTCTTTCTGATCTGGTAAGAAGACCTTTTTTCTTTATCAACCTGCCTGGAACAGCAAGTTTGCCTATGTCATGGAGCAATGCACCAACCTGTAACTGCAAAATGTCATTTTCCGGAAGCCCCAGAACCCCGGCAAGTTTAACTGACAGTTGGGAAACTCTCACAGAGTGGTGGAGAGTGTCAGAATCTCTTCTATCGGCAAGCTGAACAAACATTAATGCAGCACTTAGGAATGCATTTTCCAGCCTTTTTCTGCTGAAAGAGGCTTTCCAGACGGTTTCCAGCAACCCCAGGGTGTCTTTCAGGTCTGTAATTTCCAGAGATTCCAGCTCAGTGGCGGCATCACCACCTGCAATAAATACCGAATCTCCAGTGGAAACCGTAAGCCATTTTCCCTGCCTTTCGATCTCATAAATACTGGTCGGAGCTGTAACATTAATATTTACAGGTTTTCCCTGCATAGTCCAGACGCTGCGACTATCCATGAGGAAGAGAGGGAAATTGTCATCACCTGAGTAGAGGAAACTCACAAGTTTGTTCTGAAGAGACAGTGTTCTGATCATGTTGGTATACAAATTCAAGTGGCTACCCCAGCGAAAATTGGAAACCAGTGCTATGATCATCACAGAAAGGATCACAAGCCCTCCGGCAAAACCGCTCTCCAGAAAGAAGAACCGGATGATGTAGGCAAATATTCCGTTAATAAGCCAGGTAGTTGAGATCATGGCCATGGATTGAAGTGATACCTTACGGATGCCTGTAAGAAAAAGGCTCTGCAGAAGAATACCAGCTGGAACCAGGATCAGGGCTCCGGACCCGAGGTCAGAGCCGGCAGAAACCGCCGCTGCAAATAGGACAGCTACGGGTATGTAGCTCATGAACAGAAACCTGATATTGTGAGTGTTCCAGTGAAACCACAGCCCAAGAGAGATTGAGGCAAGGGCGGTGAGGATTCCCGGAACCATTCCTCCGAATGCGAAGGCCAGCCAGCAAAGGGCTGGAAAAAGAGTAATGGGACCAGCTTTCATTTCAATGATTAGAAAAGATGAAACGGAGCCAACAAAACATATCAATACTGATAGCAAGGTGTTGCGAGAAATTGCAGCGGCTCCGGCCACAAGCAGCAAACCCAGTGCGAGGTGAATAATAACTTGAGGATGTTTTTTCTTGTCTATTGGAAACCCTCCGAAGTTTTAAGCAATAGGTGAAGCAATCGTTTTTTCATTATAGTAAATGAGGGTGCAGAGGCAAAGGTCAAACGAATGGAGTTTTTTTGCGAGTTCTTCTTGTTCAATCTCCTGTGGGTCGGAGAGAGGCACCGATCTATCCGATTGGTCTCGCGTACCTGGCCGGAGGGCTGGGTGACCATGACTGTTTCGGGATCGATCTGAGTCTTGTTGATTCACCCAGTGCAGCTTTGAAGGCTGAGCTCCACGCTGTTAACCCTGATGTGGTGGCTGTTTCAGTCCGGAATATTGATGACAGCTCTTATCCGGTTACCCACTGGTATCTTGATTCCTTCGGCGAGATCATGAAGGTTCTCGATAAGTGGGAGGGAACTGTTATTGCCGGGGGTGCGGGCTTCTCTATCTACCCGGAGAGAATAGTTAAACTCTGGCCCAGAATAGATATTGCCATGGTTGGAGAGGGTGAGCTTGCCCTTCCCCTGCTTCTTGATCACCTGGACGGGGCTCCTGCTCCACCCTGTTTGTGCGATGGTATTGCAAAACCACAGAGACCATCTCTTGAAGATATCCCACTTCCAGACTATACTGTTTTTCCTGCAGTAAATTATCCAGGCAAAGGCTCTGTTGGAATACAGACAAGAAGAGGATGTGTTTTCAACTGTGCCTATTGTACTTATAAGTCATTGAGTGGCAGTAGTTTCAGGTTGAGGCCCATCAAGCATGTTCTTGCAGATATTCAGCAGATAACAGAGCAGGGTTTTGAGAGTTTTATGTTTGTTGATTCTGTGTTTGATCATCCCAGGAAATACTACAATCAGCTTCTCAGTGCCCTTTCTCAGGTTGAGAGAATCCCTCCCTGGGGAGCATGGATGTCAGAGTCTGCTCCTCTTGAGAGCCTGGAAACAATGTATCATGCCGGATGCCGGTGGGTTGATTTTTCCCCGGATGTGATCACTGAAAAGGGCTGGAAACTAATGGGCAAGGGAGGATCTCTTAAACGACTCTGGCCTGTGGTAAAGCAGGCAAGAAAAGTCGGACTTACTGTGGGGATCAACTTTTTCAGCGCATCACCAGGAGAGAACTCTTATGCACTTATACGTAAATTTGTTTTTATGGCCAGGGCCAGGATTCTTCTCGGATGGAAAAGTACATTCATAAACATTGGTACGATCAGACTTTACAAAGGTGCTCCCCTTGCCCGGAAACTTCATCCAGGTGAAGAATTGTTTAAACCTGTCTTTTATAAACCAAGAGGACTTGCTGACATAGTGATCAGAGCTTTTCAGGCTGTCCGCAAAAGACGCCGATGACCGGTGAATTCAAAGCCGGGCTTCTCGGGTGGCCAGTATCACATTCTTTCTCTCCTGTGATACACTCGCTCTTTATTGAGCATTTCAAAATGGAGGGTTCTTATAGGCTGTATCCTGTTAAACCGGTAAAGCTCTCTGAGCTTGTAGCAGAACTTAGTCAGAGGAAATTCGCCGGTTTGAATTTAACCGTTCCCCACAAGATATCTGCAATGAAACTCTGCGATACCCTTTCTGCTCAGGCCCGGTCTGCAGGAGCTGTGAATACTCTTGTGTTCGAATCCGCGGGATTGAAAGGATACAACACAGACATCGCAGGTTTTAGAGCATTGATCCGTGACCTGTCATTTCCATTTCCATCTCCTTTTTTTATTCTTGGAAAAGGCGGGGCAGCAGCAGCAGTTTCTCAGGCATTGACCGGTACGCAGACAATCTTTCTAGGCAGGGGAGACGGTATTCCAGATACGAATCTGCCTGAAATGGCCACTGTAGTTAATGCCACTCCCCTTGGATGGAACGATAATGATGTCTTTCCGTTTGACATCCCGGAGGGATGGAACTTTGTGGATCTGAATTATAATCCCCGCTGGAACTGGCGGAATCAGCTTCATGTTCCAGTTGTTACCGGAGAGAAGATGCTTGTTGAGCAGGCAGCTGAATCTTTCAAACTGTGGACAGGTCTTACTCCTGACGAAAATCTGAAGACAATGGTGCTGGAAAAAATAAGGAAAGAGCTTTATGAAAACAATGATAAACAGTGAGTGGATACAACGGAAACTGGAGAGCGGTTTCCATCGGGAAGATCTAAGATCAATACTGACCAGCAGTGATGATGAAGCAGAGCTTCTCTATTCTGCCGCCAGAAAGATCAGAGATGAAGTTTTTGGAAAAAAGGCATTCATCCGGGCTGTTGTTGAGTTCGCGAACTCGTGCAGATGCAGTTGCCTCTACTGTGGAATGAGGTTGAACAATCCCGATGGGATCAGATTCTCGCTGGATCACGCTGAACTTCTGGAAATTGCTCAAAAGGCATTTGACAACGGGATCAGAACTTTTTTCCTTCAGGCAGCTGAGAGCGAATCTTACGGCGCACTCTGGCTGAGAGATGTAATCACGGACATCAGTCGGATGGGCATGGGGGTTCTGCTCTGTGTTGGTGTTCACCAGGAAAGTGATCTTGACCTGTGGCGAGAGGCAGGAGCATACAAATTCATACTGAAGCATGAAACTGCTGACAGAGAGCTTTTCGAGAAAATGAAGCCGGGTTTTACTCTTGAAGGCAGGATCGAATGGCTCCAGACCTTGCGGAAGCATGGCTATCATATTGGCTCGGGCCCTCTTCTGGGTCTCCCCGGGCAGACAATTGATTCTCTTGTTGATGATCTTTTTCTACTCCGTGATCTTCAGTCTGAGATGTCCAGCGTCTCTGTCTTTTTACCGGCAGAGGGTACTCCACTTGAAAACGAACCTACTGGGGATCCGGAACTGGGACTGAGATTTATCGCTGCTATGCGGCTTTTCCTGAGAAATACCCTGATTCCCGCCACAAGCACCTTTGAGAAACTGCTCGAGAACGGTCAGTACCGCTGCTTTCAGGCAGGAGCAAATGTTATTACTGTGAACATGACCCCCCAGAAGCTCAGGGATGATTACACTATATATTCAGACAGATTCTATGTTGGTTTGGAGCATGCCAGGAATACAATCAGGAAGGCAGGTCTTCTGGAGACAACAGAGGGAGAGCTTCTCTCCTGATCAATTCTGCCAGCTGATCAGGGGTCTTGTTTTCGGTGTTGACAGGATTACCCAGAGACAGGTAATGTGCTTTTCTTTCTTTCATAAGGTTCTTAAGCATGACCGGATCCTGAGCCAGGGGTCGGACTGCATTATTTCTTGTCCACAGCGTTTCAACTGAAGCAAAGAGAGTGAAAAGGATTGTTTTGCTCTCCACCAGCTGCCGACTGTCGCGGTCAAGAAGTGTACCTCCGCCAAGAGCAATCACGGTTCTGCAGGTATTACCCCTGATAACCCGGTGAAGTATTCTCTTTTCGATTACCCTGAAAGCCTGTTCACCCCGATGGCTGAATATCCATTCAATCGTGCGTTCGGTCTCAGTTTCTATCAGGCAGTCAATATCAATGAATTCGGCTTGAAGAGAAACTGAAAGAATTTTACCTGCAGTGGACTTTCCCGAACATGGAGGTCCGGCAAGTGTTATTATGTTTTTTCTCATAACTCAATTATACTGTCCCTCCTTGACGACGGCGAGACCGGCTGCTATTCAACGGTACATAAGATGGTAAGATACGAGACAATGGAGGTTGTTGATGACCAGAGAGGAACTGGCACGGGAGACTGCGGGAAGAACGGGTTTGACCATGAAGGAAGTTCAGATCGTGCTGGTAACCTTTCTCGATGTGATCAGAGAGACTCTCAGCAAGGGTGACTCTGTATTTCTTCGGGGATTCGGATGCTTCAGTAGCAAAAAGGGCAGGGCAAGAAGGGTTAGAGATCCCCGAGACAATGGAGTCATGGTGATCCCTTCAAGACATCGTCCTGTGTTCAGACCATACCCTGCACTGAGAGATTCCGTGCAGAACAGTCTTGCCCCTAGAACCCGGGTGGCATTTTTCTGTGTTGGTTACTCCAGTGCTCAAACCGTTTCAGTTGTAGGAGATTTCAACAGTTGGAAGGATGACCATTCTCCAATGCAGAAATTGCCTGATGGCAGCTGGTTCACAGAGTTGATAATGGCTTCAGGGCAGGTTATCAACTACAATTATTCTGTGGACGGTGTGCGCAAGCCTGATCCAGCTTACCGCACTGACGCAAGCGGTGTTTCTATAAGGCAGGTGTAGATTGGTCAGGAAGCCAGTGTCGAAAAAACAACCGCTGAAAAAATGGCGAATAATACTATTCTTTTTCTTTTTGTTCACTGCTCTAGCCGTGATGGTTTCTCTGATTGCCCCGCCGTCAGGCTTTATGGAGACCGTGGGAATATATCTCAGTGGCTCTCTGGGGCTGCTGGTTCTTTTTGTGCCTATTTTTCTCTTCCTGACCGGATCACTTATTCTCAAGCTGAACTACGCTGAAAAATGGTTACGGCTATCTGGTGCTGTTCTCATTTGTTCTTTCTTCTTTGCAGCCATGATATCTCTGATTCTCTGCAGGATCAAAGCGGATTATCTGTATCTTGCAGGCGGATTGCTAACCGGAAGGGTTGTGCTCGCTATTCAGGGTCTGGTGGGTGGCGTGATTGGCTGGGTAGGTCTTTTTTCTCTGTTCACTATCTCTGTTGTAATATTTACCGGATGGGATATTTCTGCAGACATCAATTCAATTCTTGGCAGGTGCAAGGCAGGAACTGCTGTTAAAAAAACAGGAAGATCCAAACCATCGAGAAAGATCGAGAAAGAGCCTCATTCTCATCCTCTTCCCGACTCTGATTCGATGCAGCTTCCTCTGGAAACTGCAAATCCATGGATCCAGCATCCACCAGAGAAAATTCAAGTGATTAATGATCCTCCAGTTCAAGCACCTCTGGAGGAAGAGGTTGAGCTTACGGTGCCGCAGAAGGATCCGGAGAGCAAAGCTCCACCAGTGGACATAAGCGGAGGCTTTAAATCTGGCAGTGTGAAAACCAAAACCAGGAAGAACAAGAACAAGGCAAAAAAAGCGAAGCCAAACAGCGAATTAGATACAGGAGATCAATACGTTCTGCCGGGAGCTGATTTTCTCTCTCTTCCAGCAGATGGTGAGAGACAGAATCAGACTACTGCTGAGATAGAAGACAGGGCGAAGCTTCTTGTTTCTAAGCTAAGGGATTTTGGAGTGGAGTGTGCTATTGCTGATTCCTGTCCAGGACCGGTTCTCACCAGATATGAACTCACTCCCGGAGTGGGGGTCAAGGTTAACAGGATCTTAAATCTCTCTGATGATCTTGCACTTGCCCTGGCTGCGAAACGAATAAGAATACTTGCTCCTATTCCAGGCAAGGGAGCTGTTGGTATTGAGGTACCGAACAGGCACCCGGAGACCGTTTACCTTCGTGAGATAATTTCCAGATTCAAGAATGAATTAATTCCCGTAGCCCTGGGCAAGAGGCTGGAAGGTCAACCATTTATTGTTGATCTTACTTCAATGCCTCACCTTCTTATTGCGGGTGCTACCGGTAGCGGAAAAAGCGTATGCGTGCATGCTATTATCTCTACAATCCTTCTTACAAGAAGTCCATATCAGGTCAAGCTTGCCATGATAGACCCAAAGATGCTGGAGCTTTCCGCATACAAGGGAATCCCTCATCTCTGGGCACCTGTTGTTGTTCAGACCACAAAAGCCAGATATCTTCTTGAGGCGCTTGTGAAGGAAATGGAGGAGAGATATGCTCTTCTTGCTAGAACTGGAGTTCGTTCCATTAAAGAGTATAACAGAAGATTTGGCCCGGATCAATCAGAGGAGAACCTTCCCTACATCGTTGTTGTTATTGATGAGCTTGCAGATCTTATGATGGTTTCCGCAAGAGATGTTGAACCTGCAATAGCAAGACTTGCCCAGATGGCCCGGGCTGTTGGGATTCATCTTGTTATAGCTACTCAGCGCCCATCAGTTGACGTGATCACTGGAGTGATAAAAGCTAATTTCCCATCCAGAATTGCTTTCAATGTAGGATCAAAAACAGACAGTAGAACAATTCTGGACATGAACGGAGCGGAAAAGCTTCTCGGAAAAGGAGATATGCTTTTTGTCCCTGCAGCGTCCCCGGAGCCTGTACGAGTTCATGGTTCTTTTATCTCAACAGAGGAAACGAAAGCGCTTGTTGATTTCTGGCGTGAGCAGCCAGAACTTCCATTCGAATATGAACCTCCTGATGATGAGCACGGGAACTTATATGACCCAGGTGTATTAAACTTTGATGATCCCATTCTTGATGAGGTGAGGAGAGTTGTTATTGCTCAGCAGAGAGCATCAGTCTCCATGGTTCAGAGGAAATTCAGAGTGGGATATGCCAGAGCAGGAAAACTTATCGATATGCTGGAACAGCTGGGTGTGGTTGGGCCACACGTTGGCAGCAAGCCAAGAGATGTCCTGGTTAAGCCGGAACAGGAGGAAGTGACTGATGAATCTAAAAACTAAATTTTCTTTGTTACTGCCCTTTCTTCTTATTGCCTGTGGTGGTGGAGAAACACTTGATTCCCAGGGACTCGCCTCCTCCGACAGTGCATTTGAACAATTCACAAGAGCAAGCCAGCTTTACTACAGAGGCAGGCTCACTGCAGCTCTGGACGAATTCAACGGAGTGATCTACAGATTTCCGGATTCTCCCCTTGCTTCGGATGCCAGACTTGCTGTAAGAAGAGTGGAAAGCGATCTCTCCGGTGAGGTTTCCCTGGTGGAATCTTCTTATGATGCAGGTATCACTGCCAGCATTGCAGTGGTTGGTAAACCCTCGGTTAGCTCAAGCATTCATCAGGTGAGTTCATCTCTCAAGTCACTTGGATCCGGAGTTACTGAGATTATTGATGCAGAGGCTCCAGAGTTGACCGTTGTGTTCTACTGTCAGGGTTATGATGAAGCTGCTTTTGTTGTGGCTGACTCTCTTGGGAAATGGCTCTCACATCCTGAGAATATTGCACACAGACCAGGAGAGGAACTCATTGCAGCGGTAGCAGAGGGGTATGACGTTCTTGTAATCATTGGCAGCGATGCTGTGTTCTCACAGTCCATGCCCTGAGAAAGGTGCTTATGTTTTCATTGATCTTATGTGCTCTTGCCGGTTCCACTCTTCTTCAACCGCTCTCTGAACGGCTCGAGGATGCTGTGTACATCACAGGTTCTTTTATCCAGACGGATTACTGGGCACTGACCCTTGATTACGAACAGGCTTCAGGAACCATGCATCTGGCCCATCCCAATCTGTTTTTGCTGCAGTACAGTGACATCACAGGAAGATCCATGGGATGTACCGGCAGCGAGGTTTTTACAGTGGACCCGGAGTTTGAGGAGATACTTGTTTACTCAGGTTCTCCCACCGGCTTTCTTCATATTCTTTCTTCCGTTTCAGAAGATGATTGTACCATTGTTTCCAGCACAGGCGGAGACAGTATCACGGTTATTGCATCAGGTGAGTTCCAGGGCGGAGTTTCAGAGATCACTGCAGGGTATACATTTTCCGATTCGCTTCCATTTCTCTTTGCAACTACAGACGTAAACGGAAATTCCACCTCCTGGTCAATATCAGATATTCAGATCAGTGATACCGTTCCGGATATTTTCTCAATACCGGATATTGCCGGATACAGCACTGTTGACGCAGGAACAATCTAAACCCGGGAGGAACCATTGAAGTATCACATAATTTCACTGGGATGCCCAAAGAACAAGGTTGATTCCGAGAGGTTTGCATGGGTTATGAACAGCGCTGGATGGAAGAACTCTGACCAGGCAGATTCTGCAGATCTGATCATACTGAATACCTGTGCATTCATTGCACCGGCAACAGAAGAATCTCTTGAGTATCTCTCGGACATTCAAAACTGGAAAGAGGAAAAAACGGGAAGGAAGATAGTTCTTGCAGGCTGCCTCCCTGGCAGGTACAGTGACGATGGCAGTGGAGGACTGGAGGATATTGACCTGATCATTGGCCCCGGCGACTGGAGAAAACTATCCGCATGGCTGGGAGCAGCTTCTGATGGAGTGGCTGAAGTGTTCGGTCTGGGAAATTACAGGTATCTCAAGATTGCCAACGGATGCAGTAATGGATGTGCATACTGCACCATTCCTGCAATAAGAGGTAAGTTTGTTCCTCAGAGTCTTGATACTATTCTTAGAGAGTCAGATATTCTTATTCAGCAGGGAGCAAGAGAGATAGGTCTGGTTGCTCAGGATAGCGGTAACTGGTTTCAGAACGGTGAAGACCTTTCCTCTCTTGCAGAAATTCTTGCAGTCAGGCATCCCTCTGTCTGGTGGCGACTTTATTATCTTCACCCTCTGCATTTTCCCAAAAGGCTGCCTGAGGTGTTTGCAAAATTCAGTAATGTAGTTCCCTACATTGATATGCCCATCCAGCACGCCAGTGATTCAATTCTCAAGCGCATGGGGCGCAGGCATGGACTTTGTGCAATAGAAAAGATAATGGATCAGATAGAGAACTCTCCAGTTGAGATCGCAGTGCGATATACCGTCATAACAGGATATCCTGGAGAAACTGATGCTGATTTCAGAGCCTTAAGAGATTTTCTTGGAAGATATAGATCAGGAAGACACATTGCTGCCTTCAGCTGGTACCCGGAAGAAGGAACACTTGAGTATTCCCGGGCTATAACCAGAGGAGACGCCGTGGATGACTCAACTGCCTCTATGCGATTAGCTGCAATATCCGCTGTGGGAGATGCACTTTATGCAGACTGGGATAATAGACTGTACGGCAGGGAACTGTCGATTCTGGCCACAAGCAGTATCACGGGACACACCAGATGGGATGCCCCGGAGGTCGATTCAGTTGTGACATTTACAGAGCCTGTGAATCCAGGAACCATTGTAAGGGCGAAAATTGTGGAATCCTCAGGGGCTGTTCTTGTGGCAGAACCTATTAACTAGTGATATAATCGAAGGATTTAATTGACAACTCTTGAAAAAGGATAGGAACAGAAATGATAACAGTTTTCCTGCTGGGACTTGCACTTACCGGATCCGCTACGAGCACTAACCTTGATATGCTTGAAACTGTAGTATTGAATGCCATGGAACCAGTGTCCGAGCAGGTAGCCGCTCAGTGTACGGAATCCATTCGCCTCCATATTCAGGGAGAACACGCAGGTGGCTGGCTTATAGAGCAGATTGCTACTATGTCTTTGCGTGCTGCAGGGGTTACAGTATTTTCAGCAAGAGATGAAGAAGGCTGGGTTCTTAATCTCAGACCAATGGAACTGAGTGTTACATACGCACAAACAAGAAGAAGCTGGATTCTCGGCGGCAAGCAGATACCCAGAGTTGCCAGTTGTGAAATTTCAGCTGTTCTTATTGATCCTCAGGGTAACATTGTTCTCACCGCTCGAGAGGGTTCTGTAATTGAAAGTACTGTATCTCCATCAGACATAGTCATACTTGAAAGCTCTACTGAGAGGTGGGCCAACGGTGAGTTGTCTGAGGAGGAAAGCGGTAACATTCTTGAACCTCTTGTGGTCACAGGTGTTGTAACCGCACTGGTCTATCTGTTCTACTCAAGCAGGAACTGATAAAGTGAGAGCTTTTGTATTCTGTTTACCGGCTCTTTTTCTCTTTACCATCTCCGGTTGCGGACCCGATAGTGTTGATGAGGATACTCTGGAGCAGGCTGATGTGCTTTTTAATGCAGGAAGATACTCTCAGGCTTTGTCTCTCTACGAGGATGTAAACTCCCAGCTTGAAGAGTATAACTGGGAGTTGCAGTTCAGGCTTGCAGAAACCGCAGTTCTTGCCAGTCAGGCTGAACGGAACCGGAACCACAGACAAAGAGCAAAAACGGCTCTTGATTTTCTGTCTCAAAATCCAGGTGATTGTGATCTACTGGCCATAGGGCACCTCTGGCGCAGGCTTGGATGGGAGATGGCTCGAGACAACGATTCCTTGCAGGCTTACCATGCTTTCGGACGGGCCATCGCCATAGCACCTGATCTGAATCAGGTTTTTGAGGAGGAATGGCTGCTCCGCGGAAAATATGCTTCTGCTCATCTGTCTTCGGTGGTGGAAATTGCCGATTCTATTTCGGGTACCCAGGCTGAAGACAGCGTTCTCCGTTATGCAGCAGAACTGCATATTGTTGAACTGGATAGAATACCCCTTGTTAGAACTGATCTCAGAGGAGATATGCTGTTTGCCAGGGCAAAGCTGCTCCAGTTTACCACAGGCCGGAAAGAGGACGAACTCACTGTTCTGACAGAACTGGATCGAATGGGGCTTCTTGATTCATCATACAGACAAAGAAGGATGGATATTCTTCTTCTACTGGCAGAGCTTGATGTGATCCAGGGAGATGCAGCTCTGGCTCGCGAAAGGCTTCTTGAGGTCTGGAATTCCAGCTTCACCGGTGTTCGTGTTAAGGCCGCACTTCAACTGGGAATCATGGCTGAAACATCGGGAGATTCAATTGATGCACTCATGTGGTACAACAGGGCATGTCAGGCGGCACCTGGCTTAAGTTCAGCAGCATCAATTGATGCTGCAGCACGACGAGATTCACTAAGATACCTTGTAAACCCATAAATACAAGAGGATAGTATGATCAAGTATATATTAACTACAGTTGTTTTGTTCTTCGTGTTGGTAACTGGATGTGGTACATTTCCTTCTACCACTGGAATGGAAAGAGAGCAGATCATTCAGCTTGCGGACCAGTATTACCAGGACGGCAAGTGGACTCAGGCATCCTTTCTTTACACAGAGCTGATGTTCCGTTACCCTGGAGATATGGAGACTGATTTTTTTCTTTACCGAAGCGGTCTGGTTGATAGAGAACAGAAACTCTGGGCTGATGCTGAATTCTATCTCTACAGGGTAGTAAATGAGTTTCCCCGTGGCTCCTGGGCTGATGATGCTCAATTTGCCCTTGCAGAAACCATGTGGAGGCAGAGACGAGATTACAGAAGAGATCAGACACAGGTCATAAGAGCCCGTCAGGAGATTGTGAGATTCATAGAGACATATCCCGCCTCTCAACTGAGAGAGTCTGCAGATGAACTCTTTCTTCAGATCAATGATCACCTGGCCTTGAGAGCGCTTTTCATCGGGGAATTCTACATTAACAGAGAGGATACAGATGCTGCTCTTCTGTATCTGAGAGATGCAATGGACAGCTATGGTGAAACTTCCTGCAGAGGAGCTGTGCTTATTGCAATGGGTGACCTTTACAGATCAATGGACAATCGATATTCGGCCAGAACCTATTATACCCGAGCCATTGAAACCTGTGAACTTACCTCCGACCAGGAAGAGGAAGCTCTTCGCAGGCTTCAGGAGGTGCAGTGAAACAAGGCTTTCTCGGGGGAACCTTCGACCCGCCGCATCTGGGGCATCTGATCCTGGCACAAGAGGCTCTTGAGAAATACTCCCTGGAGAAAGTTAATTTTGTTCCCTCCAGAAATCCTCCGCATAAAAAAGCCGCAGAGATTTCAGATTTCAGCCATCGTTTGCATATGCTTGAGCTGGCAGTTCAAGACAATGATTCTTTTCAGGTAGCTGATCTGGAATCCAGAGAATTTGCTTCTTACACAGTAGATCTGCTTGAGCGAATATCTTCTAAAGGTATCAGACCCTGTTTTATAATCGGAATGGACAGTCTCCAGGAAATACATACCTGGCGGGAACCGTTGAGAATCCTTGAACTTGCAGATGTTGTTGTTGGTACACGCCCGGACGCAGATCTGTCTTCTGTAAATCCAGATTTTCTGGGGAGAGTAAGTCTGTTTCACTTTCCAGGTGTGTGGATCTCATCTTCCGACCTCAGAAAACGCGTTTTGAACCGCAGGAGCATCAAGTACCTTGTACATGAGAGCGTAGAGTCTTATATAAGGAGCGGAGGGCTGTATGGGGCAGAAAAAGGCCATTGATACCATTCTTGATGCACTTGTTGATGAGCATGTAAGTGACATCCACTTCAAGGTGGGTTCATCACCTATTGTGAGAAGATCAGGTGTTATAAAACATGCGGATGGTTTTCCCAGTTTTACCAGCGAGCATCTTATTCAGATAACCAAGGAAGTAACCAACAAATCTCAGCTTGATCTCCTCAACGCAGGCCAGGAGGTTGATCTTGCTTACAGCCTTGCCGGTAAGGCAAGGTTCAGGGTTAACATCTTTCATCAGCGTGGTACACCTGCCATGGTCATGAGAAAGATCCCGTTTGAGATCCCCAAACTTGATAAGCTGGGGCTTCCGGATGTTGTTGGAAGAATCTGTTCTGAACAGCGGGGTCTAATTCTGGTCACCGGTGCAACCGGAAGCGGCAAGTCCACTACTCTGGCTGCCATGATCAACGAAATCAATGAAAATCGTGAAGCGCATATTGTCACCATCGAAGACCCTATTGAATTCCTCCATCCCGATAAGAAATGCTCCATCTGCCAGCGGGAAGTAGGTATTGACACGAACTCATGGCCTACCGCTCTGCGCTCAGTGTTCCGTCAGGACCCGGATGTAATACTAATCGGTGAGATGCGTGATGCTGAAACTGCGATGATCGCTCTTAGCGGGGCCGAAACCGGGCACCTGGTCATGAGTACGCTTCATACAACTGATGCTCCGGAAACCATCAACAGAATTATTGACATGTTTCCCGCATTTCAACAGAAACAGATTCGCATTCAACTGGGGGGTCTTCTCAAGGCTGTTATTTCCCAGAGACTTCTTCCGGCAATTACCGGCAAGGAGAGGGTCCTTGCAACCGAGGTCATGGTTCACACCGCCACTGTAGGCAACTGCATAACTGACCCGGAGAAATTTCACCTGATCCACGAAACAATGGAGCAGGGGGGTAACCAGTACGGAATGCAGACATTTGATATGTGTCTGTTTAAACTGCTAAAAGATGGTAAGATCGATGAAGAAACAGCTCTTGCAGCCGCTACGAATCCAAACTCATTGATCCTTAAGATCAAGGGAGTGGAATCCGCGGACGATTGGGGGATAGAGTAAAATGATTCAGTTTGGTGTAACAACTATGTGGGCTGGCGGAATAACCGTTCTGCTCATAGCGATCTTTCTGCTCTGGCTTGGTTTGAAAGCACAGAAGCGGCCCAACCAGACCGGAGATATTTCCATGGTTGGAGAAACTGGAATAGTAAGAAAAACCGCTGGTTTCAGAGGCAGACTTGTTGTTGAGGTCCGCGGAGAACAGTGGTGGAGTAAAATCACCGGGCCTGGCACAGTTTCCCTGGGCTCTGAGATAAAGGTAACAGGAGTTGATCCAGACGATCTTATACTTGTAATCGAACCGCTGGAAAGGAGCTAATATGCCAGCAGCAGCAATTTGCGTTCCTGCAGTCATCCTTTTTATTCTCATCCTCAGTTCATTAAGAGTACTGAAAGAGTATCAGAGAGGTGTTGTATTTCGACTTGGTAAAGTTATTGGCATCAAGGGACCTGGTCTGATTTTTGTGTTTCCCATTATTGACTCCATGAAGAAGGTGGACCTCCGTGTTATCACGATGGACATTCCTCCCCAGGACGTTATTACCAGAGACAATGTAAGTGTGAAGGTTAATGCTGTTACATACTACAGGGTAATTGATCCCAAGAAGGCCATACTGGAAGTAACAAATTACATGTATGCCACCAATCAGCTTGCCCAAACTACGTTAAGGAGTGTGCTCGGTGAGGCAACTCTTGATGAACTCCTGGCTAACCGTGATGAGATAAACGGCAAGCTCCAGGACATTCTTGACAGAATGACTGACCCGTGGGGCATCAAGGTTTCCACCGTTGAGGTGAAGCATGTTGATCTACCGGAAGACATGCAGAGGATGATGGCAAAAGAGGCAGAAGCCGAAAGAGATCGCAGAGCGAAGATCATCCGTGCAGACGCAGAGCTTCAGGCTTCAGTTAAGCTTGGAGAAGCAGCAAAGATTCTGGATATACATCCTTCCGCTCTTCAACTCAGATATCTTCAGACACTTACAGATATAGCAGTAGAAAACAACTCTACTATAGCATTCCCGATCCCCATGGATCTGCTTACACCCTTCCTGAAGAAGGGAAAGGAGTAGCAATATGGTTTTGAAGGGCACTGTAACCGCACTGGTTACTCCCTTCAAGAACGGGCTTGTTGATCATGAATCTCTGAGGAAACTGGTGGAATTCCAGATTTCCTCAGGGGTTCAGGGCCTCCTTGCATGCGGGTGTACCGGTGAACCGGCTACACTTTCAGATAATGAGAAGCTGCAGGTGATTCAAACCGTTCTTGATGCGTCAAACAGCAGGGTTCCTGTAATTGCCGGAACCGGCACGAATTCCACAACCACAACAGTAAGCTTTACGAAAACTGTATGCAATACAGGAGTTGACGCTGTACTGATAATTACACCTTACTACAACAAACCCACTGCCCAGGGGCAGTCAGTCCATTACACCGCTGTGGCTGATGCCAGCAGCAAGCCTGTGATCATCTACAACGTACCTGGGCGAACAGGTACCAACATGGCGGTAGATACCATTGCCAGGCTTGGTGAACACCCGAATATTATCGGAGTTAAAGACGCAGCAGGCAGTGTTGAGCGTGTAACTCAAATTCGTTCAATGTCTTCTATGGCATACATGAGCGGCGATGATCATCTGTGTCTGCCTCAGGTATTCATGGGAGGTTCCGGCGTTGTTTCGGTTACCTCCAATGTTGCACCATCCCTGGTCAACAGAATGATCACAATGGGTTTGAACGGAGATGTTGAAGCTGCAAGGAAGCTCCATGAGATTCTGTTCCCTCTCTTCAAGGTTCTTTTCATAGAGAGTAATCCTGCACCGGCAAAAAAGGCTCTTCAGTTAATGGGGGTTTTAGCAAGCGAAACACTTAGAGAACCTCTTGTTCCATTGCTTGAAGAAAACTCACACATTCTGAAGGGTGTTCTCGAGAACATGGACATTGTATGACAAAAGTGGCCATTTTCGGGGCGGATGGAAGAATGGGGAAGCTTATTGCCCGTGAGGCCCGGGGCAAACTGGATGTTGTACAGACATTTGATGCCGGGGATGATCTCTTACTGGATCCCTCTGTGCAAATTGTTATCGACTTCTCGCTTCCCTCAGCATGGAACAGTCTGAATGCTTTGATCTCCCGTACGGATGTTGCTCTTGTATCCGGAACCACCGGACTGGGTGAGCAGGAAAGAAAACTTCTGGAAGGCTGGATCACATGTCGCCCTGTTTTCTACTCGTCAAACATGAGTGTTGGAATTCATGTACTGGGCAGACTTATGGAATTAGCGTCCGGTCTGCTGGATGATAGTTTTGACAGGGAATTGATCGAGTTCCATCATCGCAAAAAAAAAGACAGCCCCAGTGGTACTGCATTATCTCTGATGGAGAAATGGGGCGGGGAAAAGGTGTATGGACGTCTTGGTAATACCGGTGAAAGAGAATACGGTACAGTGGGAGTACATGCGGTTCGAGGGGGGGATATAGTTGGTGAACACCATCTGTATTTTCTCGGAGAAGGGGAGAGGTTGACCATAAGCCATCTGGCTACAGACAGAAAAGTTTTTGCTCTGGGGGCTATCCGTGCTGCTGATTTCCTGGCAGGTAAACCACCTGGGATGTACACCATGGAGGATATGCTTGGATAATGTTTTGAAACCCGGCTTTGCCGGGTCATTCTATCCTGCTGATCCTGTCACCCTTGAGGCAACGGTGAATCAAATGCTGGATAACTCATGCGAACCCGTGAAGAGAGCTATCGGCATGGTTGTTCCACACGCCGGGTATGTGTACTCCGGTAGAACTGCAGGCTTTGGATTTGCCACAGCACCGAACAATGTTTCAACTATTGTGATCATTGCGCCCAGTCACAGATTCCCGTTTAATGGAGAGACGGTTTTCAACAGGAAATTTATGGAAACACCCCTTGGAATGTGTCCCGTAAACATGGAAATCGCAAGTGAACTGGCTGGAGAAATGAAAACTGTTGTTTTTAACGAACACAGCCTTGAAGTGATGATCCCGTTCATACAGATCAGGTGGCCTGACGCCGACATAGTACCTGTTGTTCTTGGTCTTGATCCTGACTGCAGGAAAACCGCCGGGCTGATCCAGCAATATGCGCCTGATTCTTTCATTATTGCTTCCAGTGATCTCTCTCATTTTTATCCCCTGGCTGTTGCAAAAAAACTGGACAGAGTTGTGATGGACGCATTTCTCTCTCTTTCACCCGAAAAGATCACCGATAGTCTCGACGCCTGCGGAAGAACAGCCATCCGTACTCTGCTGTATATTGCAGAGTTGAGGGAAGCAGAAAAGGCGATTGAGCTTCATTACTCAACTTCTGCTGATGCAGGAGGGGGAGATGACCAGGTTGTGGGATATTTCTCAGGAATGGTATTTTGATGACTGAAGAAGAAAAAAAGCTGCTGCTTGATCTGGCTAGAAGATCGGTTGAGGCTGCTGCAGTAGGTGAGAGTGCTCCGGAATTGCCTCTGGATGATGTATGCCGTAGAACCGGCGGTGCATTTGTAACACTGAAAGCCAGTGGTTTGCTCAGAGGCTGCATTGGAAACTTCTCCGGTACAGGTACTCTGGGAGAAACAGTCAGGTCCATGGCAAGAGAGGCCGCAGTTTCTGATCCCAGATTTATCCCGGTTTCACCCCGGGAAGTTGAGAACCTGACAATCGAGATATCTGTTCTTTCTCCAATGGTAAGAATCAAAGCTGATGATGTTCTTCCTGGAACACATGGGCTTTACATTAGAAGGGGTCACAGAGCAGGCACTCTTCTGCCCCAGGTAGCTGCCGAGGAGGGATGGGACAGAGATACATTTCTGGCGCATACCTGCATGAAAGCAGGGCTTTCACCTGAAGCCTACCTGGAGGATGGAACCGAAATACTGGCGTATACTGCTGAGGTGTTCAGCGAAAATGAAACAGGAAAAGAGGATTGATTATGAAAAAAATGATTCTACTGGTTATTGGACTAGCTCTTTTGTTTGGTGCCTGCGAAATGCCCGGAGCAGGAGAAGTTGCTGCTGAAGTACAGGGACAGGTTGATGATATCTCTGATGAGATCCAGGGAGTCATTGAGGACAATGAGGAATTGAGTGAGAGGATTGATGTTCTCCAGGAGCAAATAGCTTCAGGTTCAGTTGAAATGCCGGATATGCCTGATTTTGATATTGACGGGCTTCTCGAAACCTTTGACGAGGATTTTGAAACCCTTTCAGCAAGATCTGATTCTCTCATGGAAGAGATGTCCGTAATCATTGAAACCCAGGCTTTCTCAATTGACAGTCTCAGAACTGAGATAACTGAGCTTGTAGATGAGATCAATGACCTTGAGGGTGAGATCGCATCTGTGAGGAATTCAGTTACTGCCCTGGGCGCCAACAGTGGTGATGCAGGTAGAACCGGATCCTCCTCCGGCGGAACAGGTCGCTCAGGATCAACAGGTGGAAGTACTGGCGGTTCTTCCGGCGGAAGAATGTAGTTACCTTGTACTTTTTCAACCATGAGATTGAGAATCCTGTTCTCAAAGGCATTGTTGCAGTTGGTGCAGTTATTTTTGCGGTTTCAGTGGTTGCTCTGGTCATGGTGGTTGCTCTGCCTCTGGCTGGTGTTGTTCTTACAGGTGCTTTGCTGATAACCGGTATTGTACTGGCTGTGGTGCTGATCACCGTTCCTTTCCTTTCCTTTTTCGGAATACTTTTCAGTAACAGAAAAAAGGGAAGCGGTGTTGAGGAAAGCCGGATCGTAGAGGTTGAGCCGTTTGAAAAGGTAAAGGTGTCTGGTGCGATAAAGGTAGACATTGTGTGCGGTGAGCCGCAGATGCTTACTATTATAACAGACGACAACCTTTTTGAATCGGTAAAAACTGTTGTGGAGAAGAAGGAACTTTCTGTCTCATTTACACATTCAGTTTCCTCAAAGATAGGCATCAGACTCCAGATAGGAGTGCAGGATATCAACAGCTTCAGAATGTACGGTGCTACAAAAGCTGCCATTTCCAATATTGATACCCAGGAGCTTCTTATCAGGGGAAGCGGAGCAAGCAAAGTTACTGCTTCAGGCAAATGCAGAGACCTGGAAGTAAGGTTCTCCGGTGCAGGAAAGCTTTCTGCCGGTGAGCTTCTTTCCGAAAAGACGAAGATCAAACTCACCGGGTCAGCAAAAGCAGTTGTCTATGCATCTGAAGAGGTCACAGTCAAGATATCCGGTGCAGGTAAAGTTGTCTGCCACGGCAATCCGGCCAAAGTGAACAAACACGTTTCTGGAGCCGGGAAAGTTGACATAGTGGAATGAAGAGCTCTACCCGTGGAGCTTTGTGGTCTGCCCTGATCTTCCCAGGATCAGGGCAGATCGTGTTGAAGCACAGAAAACGCGGTTTGATTTTTGCCTCAGTAAGCGTTGCCGGTGTGATTGTATTGATTATTACTGTGGTCCGTACCACCTGGAACAACCTTGAACACATTGCTCTTCAAGGTAGTGAGATCACTCTTTCAACCATGGCATCAGTAGCATTCTCTTCACTGGAGGTGGTGAAAAAATACATCCTTCCAATGATGCTTTTCTGGTGGCTTCTGGGAGTAATAGATGCCTGGTTAATTGGAAGAAAACTCCCGGATAATTAGCAGTTAACTCGGAGATGATTCATCAAAGAGCCATTTGCGAGCTTCAATAATTTCATCGAAGACCCTGACAATATTTCCCTGATTCTGAAAGACAGTC
>JAOZRM010000161.1 GCA_029940175.1 Candidatus Sabulitectum sp.
TTATCCTCAGGCCACTTGCATACTTCTGGAGTCTTACCTTTTCAGTACACCCTGTAGCAGTATTTGCACAATAGTTTCAGACTTGGGTATTTCAGTTTTACTCAGATAAGTACTGCTCATCATAAACTCAATAATAACTCCTCTGAACATATGGCATACTACTTCAACATCAACATCCATTCCAATTTCTCCCCTTAACTGTTCACGGGAAAATAGTTGAATGAGAAGAAGCTGGACGTTGTCTATTTCATTCTGCAAATTGTCAACTACCACTTTAAAAGAAGGGTCAGTGACAAGAGCAAGATAGGCTTTAGGAAAATTGGGAAAATCTTCAAGCCCGGTCAAGTAATTATCTGCAATAACAACAAGAGTATCATGGAGTGATAAGTCCAATTGTAGTGCAGACTTGAATAGTTCCCGAGACTGTTCAAGAATGGACATAGCAAGATTATTAAAAAGTTCATTCTTGTTCTTAAAGTGATAATAGATTGCCGGCTCAGATATATCACAAGCCTTAGCTATCATCTTCATGGAAACATTGGAATAACTTAATTCCGTTAGCAACTCAAGTGTTTTCTTGAGAATCAGGTTCTTCGTCATTTTACTACCCCTTTATCAAATACAATAGAGAAATTAATTTTTATCATCAGTCTTGAATTTGCGCGCATACTTTGCGAAACGCTTGTGAGATCCAAGGACTACGTAAAGGCATGGAACCAGGAAAAGGGTTAATGCAGTAGCAACAGTCAGACCGCCCATTACAGATATCGCCATAGGTGCCCACATTTCAGAACCCTCTCCCAGACCAAGTGCAAGGGGGGCAAGTGCCAGAATGGTAGTTAATGCAGTCATGAGAATTGGACGGAATCTGGTAACTCCACTGGTAACTATTGCATTGACAATATCCATACCATCAGCTCGGAGTCGATTGGCATAGTCAATAAGAACAATACCGTTATTAACCACAATGCCAGCCAGTAGAACAATCCCGATAAGAGAGGTTACTGAGATCGTGGTTCCAGTTATGAAGAGAGTCCAGATTACTCCTATAAGAGCCATCGGTATGGTTAGTATTATTATGAAGGGTTCCAATAGACTCTCGAACTGACCTGCCATAACCATATACACCAGCAAAGCTGCAACAATTACAGCAAGACCAAGGAAGAGCAATGTTTCCTTCATATCCTCGGTCTGTCCACCAACTTCGAACCTCATCCCTCTTGTATCCAAAGTATCCATCATTACATCAACATCTTTGGCAACATCACCGAGGGATCTTCCCGAAACAGCACAGAAGATGGAAGCAACTCTGGACTGATTCCGTCTTGCAATTTCAGGTGAAGCAATTCTTTCAACGAAGGTGCCCAAGCCATCTAGCGGCATCCCGGCGATGGTAAAAGCCCTGAAATCTTCCTGTGAATCTCTGAACTCAGGAGCCAATCTTACAACTACATCAAACTCATCATCTATTTCCCTGTAGAAGGTTGCAGGAGCTCCCTGAAAAGCCGTTGAAAGCTCACCTGAGACAAAAGCAGGCGAGAGACCTCGCATTGCAAGCTGAACATACCCCGGAACAAACGAAAGCTCCGTAGAATGAGCATCAATAGATGTAGTGACTTCTTTCGTTCCGGGAATGCTGGATAGCTCTACACCTATCTGCTCAGCAACAGATCGCAATTCTTCCAGATCATCTCCGTAAAGAGTGATCTCCACAGCGTTGGAACTGCCCATCATCATTTGTGAGGATTTTTCCATATCGTACTGAATATCTGGCATTTCATCCAGCATATTGCGGATTTCATCTTTGTACTCTGGAACTGACATCTCTCGATCAGATACATCGCAAAGCCGCATCATGAAGGCCATTTGGTTGGGACCAACGGCTCCCATAACGGCTTCCATTCCGCCTTCTTGTCCAATTTTTACATACATTGACTGTAAGTCATCACCCAAAAGTTCTCTCAACTGCATTTCTATTACATTTGCAGTGCTATCAGTTGATTCGAGATCTGTTCCAAAAGTTCTTTCAGCATTCAGGCTTATAAATCCCATATCAGGCTGTTCCATGAATTCCCTGGGAATTCCTTGCATAACCAATAGGGATATAACCAGAAGAACAACTGTTCCAAGGATTACAGATTTCTTTCTGGTCAGGGCTTTTTGCAGCAGGGCTTTATACTTTTCAAGTACCCCGTCCATTTTAAGTGAATGCTTGTGAGCAATTGACCCCTTTTTGTGAGATGAAACCAGATTCTTTGTTTTTGAAGCAAGAAGAGGAACAAGAGTAAGGGCAACAAAAAGTGACATAATAATAGTAAAACTGATCGTCAGACTCATGTCTCTGAACATCATACCTGTTATACCTGGAACGAATAGAATCGGGAGGAAAACGACTATAGTTGTAAGAGTTGATGCAGTAATAGCCATACCAACTTCTTCAGTGGCAGCGATGGATGCTTGCTGTGGTGACTGCCCCATTTCTCTATGTCTGAAAATATTTTCAAGGACAACAATAGAGTTGTCAACAAGCATACCAACAGAAAGAACAAGGCCGGAAAGTGAAATCAGATTTAGGGTGACATCGAACAACCTCAATGCAATGAAGCAGAGAATAACGGAGACAGGAATCGAGATTGCGACCACGAGAGAAGTCCTCCAGGAGCGCAGGAAGAAAAGAAGAACAAGCGACGCCACAACCAGCGCAATCAAACCTGTATCAGCAAGATTCATTATCGATTTGTTTATGAAATCAGCCTGACTGAACACTATACTTGAAGAGAACGCACTTCCAAAGCTGTCATCAATTTCTGAAAGGGAATCGATAACCCTACCGCAAACATTGACAGTATTGGCGTCAGCCCGCCTGAAAACCACCATAACTACTGAACTGCTGCCATCTACACGAACAATTGATTTTATATCTTTGTACCCGCGATAAATAGATGCAACATTTTGAAGTTGAACTGGCATCCCTGCGTTCTGTCCAACAACAAGACGCCCGATCTCTTCAAGGTCATGAAATGCTGTTTCTACCTTCATGTTCATGTAGGTTCCGTTGAAGCTGAAATCACCTGCCGGTACGTCTTCCCTTACTGAACTAAGAGCTCCTACAAGTTGGCTTAAAGAAAGTCCTTGTTCGGAGAGAATTATCGGATTGACATCAACATTTATCTGTTCCTCAATTCCACCTCTGGTCATAGTGGAACCAACTCCATCAATCCTGTTGATGAGTGGCTCAATATCATTCTCTATTAAGTATCTCAACTCTGCTTCGTTTAGGACGTCACTTGAGAAAGAAAGAAACATTATCGGAGAGAGACTGGGATCAAGAGCAATTACCATTGGATCAGATACATCTTCAGGAAGCTCATCTTCATAGAGATCCAGTGCATTGCGAATATCAATCTCCGCCTGGTTCATGTCGGTTCCCCATTCGAACTCAGCGAAAATAACACTGCTACCAGAGCCGGAGGTTGATTCAATATTCTTAAGATTCATAACCTGGGAGACAGATTCTTCAAGAACATCTGTAACCAGCCGTTCCATTTCCTCTGGACCAGTTCCACGCATCATACTTACAATCACAATCTGCGGGAATTCAAGTTTCGGAAAAAGATCTAGGCCGAGCTGTGAAAGAGAGAATATTCCGAATCCGATAAATGCAATAAATACCATAATCATCGAGATACTACGGCGTACAGCTATTTCCGGTAATCTCATTCTGACACCAATACCACTTCTGAGCCATCAGCAACACGACTCTGACCTCGGACAATCAAGGAATCACCAGAAGATACACCCGATATTACTTCAACCATTCCTTCAGAGAAAATGCCTGTTTCTATTCCTCTTAACTCAGCCACTCCGTTAACTACAAGAGCAACCTGGTTACCCTCGACAGTTCTTAGCAAGGCTAACTCTGGTATTACAAGGGCTTCCTTTGTCTCAACCTCAATGGTTATTCTTCCTGTCATGCCAGGTCTTATAAGACCATGGGAATCTTCGAATTGAATTTCAACAGGAACAAGACCGGATACAGGATCCACAACTGATGATACTGCAGAAACCACACCAGGGTAAGAGGTCCCTCCGAGAGAGCTTAGGGTGATAACAGCAGGAAGACCAGCAGAGAGCTCATGTAAATGATTCTCAGAAACATATACATGAGCTTTGACACCAGAAGGATTGACTATTGAAATAAGTGGTTGGCCCATGGCGGGATTTCCAGTTCTGGCCCATATTCTTCCAACAACACCGTCAAAGGGGGCTTCGATGCAAGAGCGATCACTCAAAGTCCTGGCCTGAGTATAGCCAGCGTAAGCCCTGTTCACAGCTGCAGCTGCAGCTGCAGCACCTACGGAAGCAGCATCATATTGCTGCTCGCTTACACTGCCTGCTTCAAAGAGCATTGAAAGCCTCTCCAGGTTGGTTGCGGCGTTATCAGAATTAGCCCTGGCAGCACTGACTGCGGCACTAGCCGCTGCAGTTCCGGCACTTGTCTGCTGATCGGAATCAAGTTGAACTAATTGCTGACCCTGTATAACGGTGTCGCCTTCACGAACGAGAACTCCTTCAATAATCCCCGGCATGGCTGCGTAAATAACTGCCTCTTCTATTCCTTCAAGTCGAGCATCAACCATTATCTTTCTGGTAATCTCAGCAGTTCTAATCTCGATTGAAGCCACAGGTACGGCTTTTTCCTCTGTCTCGTCAGTACCCCCGCAACCGGTGAACAAAACAATTAATGCTACAACTAACGGCATATAAGTAGTTTTCATGTTTACTCCTGTATTTTATGTTGTGTAAGTGTATTATCTTTGGAATACCAGTCAAGCGCTCCGCACACTCTCAGAACAGAAGCTTCAGCTACCCTGAGGCTGAACAGGGCAGCTGCCCTGTTTGTTCTAGCCATGGTGAGTGCAAGAAGAGCCTGATCCATTTCCAGCTGACTGATTACTCCGGTTTCAAAAGACACCTGGGCTATTTCAACAACTTCTTCAGCCTGAAGCAGTGTGTAGTCTGTTGCATTCACCCGTTCCCGTGCAGCCTCAAGACTGTTCCATGCCTGTTGAAGAGAAAAAGAGACTGCGTTCTCGAGAGCAAATGCATTGGTTTCAGAAGTAAGTTTTGACATTTGGGCAGATTTGTAACCAGCTATGTCCGAGTAACCGTCAAAAAGTGGAATCTGAAGAGAGATCATAAAGCTGAGATCTCTGTCATAATCAGTATCAGTAAAATGCCAGTTGTCCCTCATTGCCTGAAAACTGTATGAAGTGCGAAACAGAAGACTGGGCATGAATTCGGCCCTTGCCATTCTTACCTGTGATGAACCCATCTCTCTGAGATCAGACGCTATATCCAAATCAGGATTATTTTCTCTCATGTGGGTTTCCGCTTCTTCAAACGATACCGGGATACCTAGTGGAAGTGGTTCTTCAAGGTATCCTTCTGGAACTACTTCTCTTATCTCAAGCCCCATGGCAAATGCAAGTGCAGTTCTTGCATTCTCTGCCGCCATTCTGGTTTCAATAACTCCTGGTTTCCGATTCTCCCAGGCAACCTCGCTTTGGAGAAGGTCAAATCTAGAAATAATTCCGGACTCATACTTAATTCTTGAAACTGAGTAAGCCTCCTCGGCGATTGATAGAGCTTCTTCGGCTACCACTGCAAGTTCTTCGGCAAGTAAGGCACCATAGAAAACAGCAGTAACTTCTTCAACAGTATTTTGCTCACTTACTGCAAGTGATGCTTCAGCCATCTCGGTGGCAATCCCGGAAAGATTACTTCCAGCTACGGCTTGTGGAACATAGAGTGGTACATCAACATTAATACCAGCCTCTGACATATATTCGCTGCCCATGGAAATTGAACCCATGCCGGGAATATCGAGTTGCTGCACATCCGCAGAGTGAATATATGTCAGACCAGCGGATATTTTCGGAAGGAACCAGAGAGAAGCTGCTCTACCTTCCTGGATCGAACTTTGAAGCGAATTTCTTGAAGCAATAATATCGCTTCTGGAACTGAGGGCGGTCTGGATAGCTTCGTCTAGAGTAACCGCTCCAGCGATATAGATGATTATTAAAACCAGAGTCAGTGATTTCATTTATTGACCTTTCTCTTTTTCCGGTAATTTTCAGTGCTGATTCCGTCCAGAATAGCATCTACAACAGTTTCAGCCGCAGGCAATTTCTCACTATCAATGCATCCATGAAGAGCACGAATCAAATAAGTATTCAAAGTAGAGTGAAACATTATTGAAGTGAGTAGAGGGTCAGTAGAAGACTTTATCTCTCCAACAGCAATTGCCTCTGTAAATTTTGGAATTATTGACTGTTGCAGTGCCATAATATCATCCTGCAGGGAATCGATAAGGTCTCTTATATCGGGGACAAAGAGAAAAGAAAGATGCGTTCGAACCAGATCCGGTTGCTTCTCGAGAGACTCGAACCGAACCTCGCCTATTAGAATAAGTGTTTCTCTTAAGGGAAGATCTAACTCAATAATGGTCATCAATTCTGATTTAATCCGCTCATAAATCCTCTGGGCCAAAGCAATAAACAGCCCTTGTTTGTTATTGAAATGGTAGTAAATGGAGGGTTTAGTTAAGCCGCAGGCTTCTGCAATATCTGACATTGAAACATTAGCAAAAGAGTGCCTGGCAAATAACTCAATACCGGTGTCAAGTATCATTTCTTTAGTTTCTTTGGAATTTTGCAATTCTCAATCTCCTTCTTTGAATACTTACTTAGTGGTATATAAGCAAGCTGGTAATACATGTCAATTAAGACTTCATTATTTTACAAAGTCTCTTTAAAATTACTTGCTTTGCACACAGGCTTCTCAAGATTATTTATTGAATAGTTAAAATTTGATCTATTGACAGGGAAAAGAAAAATTGAAAGAAAAATCATTGAGCCGGCAAGTTCCATAAGTTCCCATCCATCCGGCCAATTGGCAATTTGCACAAAGACCGAAACAGCTAGTATCCCTACTGATTGATACTTCCGTGGAACAGGTACTCCAATTCTATCTGCAATTTTTCTGACAGAGTTCGACTTGCTGTACGCTAGGGGTAGTGCAATAAGAAATAAAGCTATACCTGTTCCCATTATAGAGCCGAAAATCACTT
>JAOZRM010000162.1 GCA_029940175.1 Candidatus Sabulitectum sp.
GGCATATGGAGAAACAAATAGATCAATGTGGTCCAGGTGCTTCTTGTGGTGAGTATTATCTTGAACTTAGTCCACCAGCTTTTGCCTTCTCCCGGAGTAATTGCTCTTCGCGGCATTCTTACTCCCAGTAACGCTTCCACCATTCTACCCTCAACAAAACCCAGTCCCCTGACTGAGAGTAGAAAGAGAAGAGCAAGCGGAATTCCAATAACGAGTACGAGAAGTCCCAATGAAACCGAGAGGCCTGTGGTTACCCATATAAAGTAGAATATGCCAGTCACCAGTGAGAGAATCATGTAAAGGCAGGCAGCCCATGCCCTGGGTTCTGCAACTACCTCACAAAACCCGCGAAACCCATTGTTTGTATTCTTCTCGGAGCTGGCAAAAACAGGGGTAGTTATCTCTTCTATGTCTGAGTACTGCTCCAGAATATCCTCAGGTGTCCCGTATTTTTCGATGATGCCTCGCAGTAGTTCTCCGGTGTCAGCATCAGGTCTTTCTTCAGTTTCAATCTGATATGCGGTGTTGAGATGATCCTCCGCATCTGCCAGAGCATCTTGAACGGTTGATCGATCCAGATCAGCAAGTGCGTTCTTTAAATCATCAAGGTAGTTCTCAATTTGCCTATTCATGAACATCCCCTCCAAGAATTCTGTTCATTAATGTACAGGTGCCCTCCCAGAGATCCTGCCATCTTTCAAGGGCCCCGCGGCCTGTTTCTGTAATACTGTAATACCGCCTTGGGGGGCCAGACACTGACGGCTCAACCCTGCTGCTTAGAAGTTCATTCTTCTCCAGGGATTTGAGCACTGGATAAAGGGCACCCTGTTTTATCAACTGAAAATCCTCTTCCTCTCCCGACATTTCCTTTGCAATTCTGTAACCATACATAGGCTCTTTCGCCTGGGCGAGAATTGCAAGTAATGCCAGTGAAGTAATTCCCGAACTGAGCTCTCTACTGAACTTTCGGTCCGCAGTGCTTCTCACATCCAATTTGTTTCTCCTCTCCACAAAATAACACTAGTAGCTCAACACTGTTATCGATTGAATACTACTATCATGTTGGTGCTAGTGTCAAGTCCGCCCTACCGCCATTCACGCTTCTTTTCGTCAATTACATCACGAAACCACTGAATTCATTGATAATTCATCCATTACCTACCATTGATTGAGGTCTTGACCTTGAGGAGAATGGGAGCAATGTAAAGACAGATATTTTTGTTGAATTCCGGTGAAAGGTTGAAATTGAAGACAGGCGAAGAGCACTCGAAGTTTGCTGATTTACTGAGAGATTCAGAAGGTAATTTATCTTCTCTACTCTCTCTCTTTAAAAACACACTTATTTTCATTTTCGATGCCCAAGGACATTTCACGTTTGGACAGGGTGACTCGGATATAAGTCTACACATTGATTCTGATCATTTTATTGGCAGATCTGTAAGTGACATTCTTCCTCCCAATGTATCAATCCCTTTTGATAATGCTTTTCGTAAAAACCTTCAGGGAGAAGTGGTTGAGTTCACTTACAAGCTTGTGACTGAGAGTCAGGCTGGATGGTTCAAGGCAATTTGCTCTCCTGTATACCGAGACGGTGCTTTCGACGGCTCTCTTGTTGTAATAAGAGATATCACAAAAGAAAAGACATCCACGGAAGCATTGCTGAAAAGTGAAGAAAATTACAAAACTCTGGTTGAAATGGCCACTGTTGCCATAGTAATGATAGAAAGTGGAAAAATAACATTCGCAAACCCGGTAACGTGTGAAATTTCCGGATATACCAGAGAAGAACTTCTCTCCAAAGACTTTATTGAATTCATCGCACCACAGGAACGTCAGAGAGTAATGGAAATCCATTCATCAAGACTTTCCAGCCATGATGCGCCGGGATCCTATGAGACCAAAGTGATCAAAAAGAATGGATTAATCCTGGATATTGAACTAAGCTTGAAAACAATAAAATACCAGGGCAGAGTATCAGTTCAGGCTCTATTACAGGATATCAGCCTGAAGAAGAAGCTCGAAAATGAAATGCTATCCCTCCAGGAAACTCTCCAGGAAAAAGTCGAGGAAAGAACCATTCAGCTAGAGAAATACCGCCAGCACTTGCAGGAAACGGTGGATGAAAGAACAACTCGTCTGAGGAATACTGTAAGTCTTTTACGGATTGAGATCGAAGAAAGAATAGTTGCAGAGGATCGAGCAGAACACCTTAAGCAGATCCTGAAAGCGATCCGCAGCATCAATCTTCTTATCACAAAGGAAACCGATGCTCAGGTCCTGATTGACCAGGCATGCATGAAACTGGTTGAAGCAAGAGGATATAAAGATGCATGGGTTTTCCTGGTGAATCCGGATGGGTCTTACATGACTGCATCAGAAGCCAGGTACGGTGAAGATCTGGAGCCCCTTAAGGATAACCTTATGAAAGGTTGTTACACTCCCTGTATAGACAAAACTCTGGAGACAAAAAAAGCATGGATTTCTGATCTTTCCAGATCAATCTGTTCTGATTGTTTGCTTAAACCGGAATCAGATAAGTCCAGACACATAATGGCATGCAGGCTTGAATGCAGGGGAAGGATATTTGGTGCTCTTACTGTAACAAGTCTTGGCTCCGCACCACCTGATCAAGAAGAAGTGGGTTTGTTTACGGAGGTCTGTGATGATATTGCCTTTGCCCTGGACAGTATAGAGCATGAAAGTGCCCGTGAGCTTGCAACGAAAGCACTTACAGAGAGTGAGGGTCGCTACAAAGCACTATTTGAGAACGCTGGAATGGCCATTTTATTCATGGAAGAAGACATGATTCTTGACTGCAACATGAGAGCTGCTGAAGTTTTCGGGTGCAGCACAAAGGACTTAAAGGGAATGCGGCCGTATGAACTGTCTCCACAGATACAACCTGATGGCAGACCCTCGCTTGAAAAAGCAATTGAGAGGATTGAGGCGGCCATTCATGATAAACCACAATTCTTCAGATGGATCCATACCAGGGTTGGCGGCGATGAGTTCCCTGCAGAAATCAGTTTGAATGCTGTTAGAATTAATGGGAGAAACTACATTCAGGCTATTGTAAATGATATTGGTTCAAGAGAAAAAGCAGAAATGGCTCTTCAGCAGAGTGAGGAAAACTACAGAACTCTTTCCGATAATGTGCCGGTAGGAATTTTCAGGAGCGACCCTGCGGACAACGGTACTCTTCTGGCGGTAAATCCCATGATGGCCACCATGTTCGGGTATGATTCCAAGTACGATCTACTTCAGAATAATTCCCGGATCCTGTATACCAGCACTGACTCCAGGCTGCAATTTCTCCAGAAGCTGAATTCCAGTGGTGTTGTAGAGAATTATGAAACTCCTATGCGCAAAAAAGATGGTTCTCAGTTCTGGGCATCCATTTCAGCAAAACTTGTTATACAAAACAAAGAAAACCACTCCCGCATAATCGATGGCATTGTTACAGATATTTCAGAGAACAAACGGCATGAGGAAAATCTTCGCAGAAGTCTCGATAGCTTTAAGGCAGCAATTGAGGGAACAGTTGCTGCAATGAGTCTGCTGGTTGAGATGAAAGATCCCTATACTTCCGGCCATCAGAAGGGTGTAGCTCATCTTGCATGTGCCATTGGCAGGGAAATGAACCTGGATGAAGATACTATTGACTGCCTGCGTATTGCCAGCACTCTCCACGATCTGGGAAAAATGAATGTTCCACTGGAAATCCTTAACAAGCCCGGTCCTCTGAACGAGTTTGAGATGGACTTCCTTAGAACTCATCCCGGTGCAGGATACGATATTTTAAAAGCAGTTGAATTCCCGTGGCCAATTGCAGAGGTCATTCGTCAGCATCACGAAAGACAGGATGGATCGGGATACCCAAGAGGCCTTAAGGGTAATGAGATTATGATTGAAGCAAGTATCATTGCAGTTTCTGATGTAGTAGAGGCTGTAGCTTCAAGAAGACCATATCGGGCCAGTATGGGTATTGATGTGGCAATCAATGTCATACAGGAAGGTCGAGGAACATTCTTCAATGAGGAAGTTGTAGACTGCTGCATGAAGCTTTTCAACGAGAAAGGCTTCAGCCTTATTGATCATGACAAAAAAACAACTAAAACAGAATTGATTCTCTGATCGAGCATTCAATTATTCAGTGGAATCAACCTCAACAGAGACGATGCTGATATCAAAGAACAGAGTTCGTCCTGCAAGTGGATGATTCCGGTCAACCGTGATCTCGTCATCCTCAACTGACATTACTCTTATTACCTGACTGTTACCATTTTCATCCTGAGCCTGAAATTGCATTCCTGGTGTTACATCTTCGATACCGGAAAATGCTTCTTTTTTCAGTACAGAATAAAGACAGGGATTTACTTCCCCATACCCATCCTCAGGCTGTATCTCCACAGAGAATTCATCTCCTGTTTTCCTGCCGGTGAGTTCTTTTTCAAGACCGGGGATAATTGCTCCTGTCCCATGTTTGAAAACAAGGGGTTCACCATCTGTTGAAGCATTGATTATCTGCCCCGCTTCATTCTTTAGCTTATAATGCATTGAAACAACGCTGCCACTTTGAATTTCCATATTCTCCTCATTCAATTTTATGTCCAGGTTGGAGTACCCATATACCCCTGAAAAACAGATTCGTCAACTTGTAATTCAAGACGAAGAACCAGGAGAGTCTCATGGCTGGAAGATCAATCGATTACCACTGTCCTGTAACTGGAAACTGAAGTTCCGTCATGAATACTGATAAAGTACACTCCCTGATTCAAACCATCTATGGATAAAGTGTGCTGGCCCGGCAGGAAAGAACCATCTGCTATATCACCACTGCACCTTCCAGAAATATCAAAAATTTCTATAGAAAGGTGACTCAATACTTCTGTGGTTACCGACAGGTCAAATGGAATGGACACCGGGCTGGCAAGAGATACCGTATAGTTCTCGCTTATCTCAGTTTCATTTTGGGAAACACCCGAGGTACTCCACCCTGCGAGAACAGACATCATCCACCACCATGCTCTACCTTTGATAGTACAGCTTTCAACAGTTGTGTGACCGTATTCATCACCGTAGTACTGCGGGTGCTCTGATGGTACAGTTGTCCCGCTGTATTCATAGGTATTCTGCTCCCACTGAGAGGTTGCTGGATTGAACCACCAGCTGTCCAGGTCTGCAAAATCAAAAAGGACTTTGTTGTTAGCAGCACAGTAATCCCTTATCTGGTTGTTCCTCAGATATCTGTTGTATCCGGATGAGCTAACCCCCTGAGCATTTCCGGTGAGGTAGATAAAAGTAACATCAGGAAATTCTCCTTCAAGCATTGTCATAGCATCTAAATAAGCCTGCACCTGTGCTTCAGAGTAAGAATTGCACTGAGTACACCAGGACCACATAGAGGTATCAAGAGTAGGATTATTGTTTAGAACTGCTCTTGTAAGATTCAACCCATCCGTAGTTTGCCAGTAGTCTTCCGGGCCAACATAACCAGTACTTTCCTGACCATCAAACACGCAATATGCCCCTGAAATATCAGGCAAAGTTAAGTATCCAATTGCACAATCAAATACATAGTTACTGTCCTCGATGAACTCAACTCCGTATGTAAGCTGACCACCGTGAGAAGTATGAGCATAATGGGATTGAATAGAACTCTGAACGGAATCGATCCAGAATTGAGGGATCTCATCAAGATCTGCACAGGTATGATCAATCACAATCCCCTGAGCATTGGCAAAAAAGATAACAACAAACAGCATTACCATCAGATTAACAAGGCGCATATCACTTCCTCCAATTCAATAGACCTTCAACATGAAAAACAATAACACATTAACTGTTTCTCAAACAGCGGTGAATGACCCTGATTATCGAAAATCTGTGAAGGTAGTAGCATCGGTATCCCTGCACCTTCATATGGATAATCGGATAGCACAATTGAACCCCTCCAATACGGCATAATACAAGACATAGCTTCTCGCATGCTTTTTGTATAATATTCTACTATGCAATTAGATTACTTCAAGTACTAACCGAAGGGATGTGATTTCATGCGTTTTGTATTCCCGGCACTCACTATCCTGATGGCCTTCATTGCCAATGGTGCAAACTTTATTGAACAGACAGACTGGTCTGAAGGTTCTGGCGTTGCCGGACCTGTTCTGTCGTGGGACAATTTTTTTGACACGTCTACTAACGTAGACTGGTTTTCAATTCCGGGAGACCTCCTGCTTCAGGAAGCAATACTTGATCATTCAAGAAGCTTTTCCAAGGATTATGAGACGATTGGTTATCTTGTATCAAGCATCCTTGAGATGCCAGCCGGATTGAGAGATGACGACTTCTGGGGCAACATTTTCTGGGATGCAAATGTGCAGCCGGATACCGAAATTTCATTCAGAGTCAGGGGTTCAGATACTCCAGGGAATATGGGACCCTGGTCTGATCCAATAACTGAGTGGGGTGAGAACCTTGCAGAGATCCTTGACGATGAATTTGCATACTTCCAGTACGAAGCAACACTGTTTACCGGCAATTCATCCATTTCCCCGGAGCTGCACTCTGTAATTATAACATTTGAAACTGATTCGGGTGGAGTCTGGACGCCTGGATTCAGCGGGACATCTGAGCTTCTCAATGATGTGTGCTTCGTTGATCCCCAAAAGGGATGGGCCGTGGGGAACAACGGTACTGTTCTGGTCACCTACGATGGCGGAGTAAACTGGACCCAGCAAACCAGTAACACACCAGAGAACCTGAACACTATTTCTTTCATCGATCACTCACATGGATGGGCTGCTGGAACCAGCGGAACGATAATCAGTACTGTGGATGGTGGAGATATATGGAGCTTGCAGACAAGTGGAGTGGCAGCTGAACTAAGAGGCATTGCATTCGCTGATCACACCAATGGCTGGGCTGTAGGCACAGGTGAAACAATCATTGCCACCTGGGATGGTGGATCATCATGGCAGCCAATGCACAGTGGTTCCGGTGTTCTGAATGGAGTTCACTGTACAGATGACATGAATGCAATGGCTATCGGTAACAATGGTCTGGCTTTAGGAACAGGTGATGGTGGCGACACCTGGTATCCACTGTCAAGCGGTGTTACAGAAAATCTG
>JAOZRM010000163.1 GCA_029940175.1 Candidatus Sabulitectum sp.
CCAGCCATCTGCTGGGCTCTTCAACAGAATCAAAAAGCATCAGTCCGCCTGCCTGGGCCATAGCTTCAATAACAAGAACTCCCGGCATTATAGGGCTTCCAGGGAAATGACCCTGAAAAAAGGGTTCATTGATAGTTACATTTTTTATAGCTACAATGCTCTTCTCGGGCTCTATCTCGAGAACTCTGTCTACCAGAAGGAACGGGTAACGGTGTGGCAGGAGACCCATAACATCAGAAATATCCCACTGTCTTTTTGAAAGATCAGCCTTGGAAGTCTTAATCTTTCCCGTATATACTTTCATTATCTTTTTCACGAATTGCACATTGGAGGCGTGACCACTTTTGGCAGCAATAACATGGCCCTGAAGTCTTATTCCAAGAAGTGCCATGTCCCCCATGAGGTCAAGAACCTTATGCCTTACAAGTTCATCCGGGAATCGAAGAGGACTGTCATTCATTACGCCGTCATCACCTATTACAACGGCATTCTCAAGAGTACCACCCTTGATCAGGCCTTTTTCCTGAAGAAGCTTGACATCTTCGTACAGACAGAAAGTTCTCGCAGGGGCGATTTCGTTTATAAAACTATCCCTTGTGATATCAAGACTGATATACTGGGTTCCGATATGTGGATGATCGTAATCCAGAGTAAAACTGATCTTGAGACCGTCGTATGGGACAACAGTAAGGCTTGCCCCGCGGTACTCCAGACTCACTGGTTCTGTAATAACAAACAGCTTACCCGGATGCCCCCCGAGCGTCTCCACTCCTGCTTCCATTAACACTTCAACGTATGATCGAACAGATCCATCAGCAGGCTCAGGAGGTTCATCGGAACTGATTTCTATAATGGCATTATCTATTTCAAGGCCGTAAAGAGCACTTAGAACATGTTCAACTGTATGAACTTCATAATAATTCTCACCAAGAGTTGTTCGCCTGGCCTGTTCCTCCACCATACGTACATTCTCCGGCAGAACCTTGATAGTCGGACGGTGTTCAACATCGGTTCTTATAAATACATAACCCGTATCCGCTGGTGCTGGCTTAAACGTGATAGTGGAATCTTTACCCAGGTGCAAACCTCGACCGGTGTAAGATACCTGTTCTTTAATAGTTGTTTGAAAACGATTCATCAGTCCCCAGTTTCTCCTATTTTGCCGGTATTCAATTCCCTTACCAGCTCAATAATCTTCGGGAGCCTAGATACTGCAGCACCAAGCCTGAGAGTTTCCATATGCGGCCTTGCCGGATTACCTGAAACGGTAACACCGGAATCCACATCCTTGGTTACACCCGATTTGGCTGCAATAATAGCACCTTCATTTATAACGATATGTCCACCGACACCCACCTGACCACCAAAAACCACACCGTTTCCAACCGATGTACTTCCGGCAATTCCGGTCTGGGCAGCAATAAAACACCCTCTACCTATGCATACATTATGAGCTACCTGGATGAGATTGTCCAGCTTTGTGTGAGCTCCAATTTTTGTACTGCCTGTTACGGCCCTGTCTATCGAACAGTTAGACCCTATCTCAACGTGATCACCAATGACTACATTTCCATTCTGCGGGATCTTCATGTGCTCGCCCCGGCTATGTGGAACAAAACCAAACCCGTCACTTCCAATAACCGTACCCGAGTGAATAATCACATTGTTTCCCACAACAGTTTCTGCAAGAAGAGTGACATTGGGATGAATATGGCAATCATTCCCAAGGATGACCCCGGGGCCCATAACCACCCCGGCTCCAATACAGCAGTTGTCCCCCACGATGCACCCTCTGTCAATAACAACAGAAGGACCTATCCGAGTATTCTCACCCATTTCAACACCTGGGTGAATTACCGCTGAAGAATGTGAGTTCACAAAACCGGAGGTGCGATCCGGTTTAAAGAGATGAAGAACCTTTCTGAAGCCGTCATAAGCACTGTGAACAAGCAGCACACATTCTGCTGCAGTTTCCACCGGCTCCGACACAATAACAGCCATGGCTTTCGTGCTGCCCAGATAACAGGCATACTTTGCACTGCCGTAGTAGCAGATATCAGTTGGGCCGGCATCCTGAATGGCAGAAACTCCAGTAATGATTGAATCGGGATCACCTGAAAGTATCTCTCCATCAAGGTGGTTCGATATCTCTCTAAGAGTCAACGAATCAGTCATTACCACTCATAACCCTGTCAATCACCTGGTCTGTAATGTCAACAGATGCTTCTGCATACACAACCTGACCGGCGGACGCGTCCAGAACCAGATGTATGCCCTCTTCACTGGCAATATCCATCACAGCCTCATTTATGGCAGCAATAATTGGATTAACCAGCTCCTCATTGCGCCTCTCCATCAGGCCGCCCGGCCCGAATACGCTGGATAGATAAGACTCGATCTGTATCTTTTTTTCCTCCAGGAGAGCTTCTTTCTCCTGTCTTCTTTCAGGACTCATCATGAGGGTTCTGGAAAGATCCTCTTCAAGAAGATCGATCTCATCCTGCAAAGAGTCCACGTGAAGCTCCCATTCCAGCATCTCGGTTTCAAGAAGCTCTCGAGCGTCGGTTACATCACCGAGAGATTCGAATACCTGGTCAGAATCAAACACAGCAACTGTCTGCCCCAGCATTATCGCCGGAAGAGCCAGAAAAACCAGTAAAGCCAGCAATTTCATTACTACTCCAATCAGAAGGATGCTCCCATCTGGAAATGCGGTTCCCAGCCGGGCTGCGGTCCATCAAAGCCGTATGCATAATCCAGTCCCATAACACCAAGCATTGGAATTTCAACTCTGAGCCCCATACCCATGCCGCGATTCAATGAAGAAAGATCCATGTCAGACCAGCTTTCCCAGGTGTTTCCCGCATCTGTGAACACCGCAAACTGAATCTGGTCTATAATTCTGTACCTGTATTCTGCGCTGAGTATAAGCATGGTATTACCACCAACCGTTTCATACCCGTCCACAGCATTGATCTCTCTAGTGCCATAGCCTCTCACACCGAAAAACCCAGTTCCACCCAACTGAAACAATTCGTAAGCAGGTGGAGTCTCTCCGCCGAATCCGGAAATCGTTCCCATTCTACCACGGAGGGTAAGGAAAAATTTCCACCACACCGGCACGTGCCATGTTGAGTCGAAGAGGTATTTCTGAAACCCGATATCTCCACCCAGGAAACCTCCAGTGAGATCCATGCTAACAGTGTTTTTTGATCCTTCACCGGGAAAGACCCTTCTGTCCTGGCTGTCGCGGGTGAAAGAGATTCTTACTGAACTGTCCCATCTGGGCCAGTCGGTATCATGAAGGGAGTAATAATAATTATCGGGATCGTCTGTTATGTCAAACACATTTACCTTCTCAAGGGTATACCTTATGCTGGCCGATGTGAAATCAATCCAGGGTAATGGACGACCCACAATAACTGAACCACCAGTGCGTTTTCTATGGTATTCAGTGTAGCTGCTGGTTGTGTGGTATAGTTCGCCACCAAGAGTCAGGGGTGTATCACGGAACCATGGTTCTGTGAAACTGAGCTTAACATTCTGAACAGTTTTTGAGAATTCATAGGAAGCTCCCAGATTCTGACCATGGCCGAAAAGGTTTGTTTCAGCCACCTCAACATAACCGCTGAAGCCTTCTGTGGCGCTGTAGTTAGCCCCAACTCCAAATTTTCCGGTAGGTTTCTCATCAACTTCAAGGATCATGTCAACATCAGGAGATCCGTCAATGGGGCGAAAATCAGGAATAACATCATTGAAGTAATTTAGATAGTAAACGTTCCTGATCGAGCGCATCATGGCTGATCTTCTGAAGAGATCCCCGGGGATCACAGTAAGCTGCCTGCGAATAACATTATCAAAAGTACGGGTGTTCCCGATGATCTCTACTTCACGAATATGAGCCCTCTCGCCCTCTTGAATAGCAAAATGGATGTTAACAATTGAATCGGCTTCCGCAGATGGTTCCATAGACAGCGATACTCCTGCATAGAAATACCCGCGATCCTGATATGCTGAATAGAGGAATTCCAGGGTCTTATCAATATCCTCCATTGAATAAGGCTCTCCCTGTTCTATCTCGCTGAAGGAAATCAGCAGAGAATCAGCCATTTCAATGTTTCCGCTCACGGAAACATCTCCAAAGACTTGATAGGGCCCTTCAAATACAGATATGTCAATATGAAAATGATTTTCATTATCTGTGAGAAGATATCTGTCTGTACCTGTGACCACTGCATCTGGATAACCGTTATTGTGGTAATGCTCTTCAATTAGAACAAGATCCTCTTCAAATTGCGCAGGCTTCAATTTGCCGCTTCTCCAGAAACTGTCCTGCTTTGTCTTCATCTCACTGCGAAGATCTCTGTCGGAAAATGCGGAATTTCCGGAAAATGCGATCTCACCCACTCTGACATCAGGTCCTTCAACACAGGAGAATACAAGCTGGCGGCGGCCCTCGGCATCCGGTTCATTCCAGTGTGAAGTTACTGTGGCCAGATGTCTGTTGTCATCTGCGTACAAACTTTCAATAAGATCGATGCCCCTGTCAATGTCATTAATTGATACTGTCTGGCCCGGAAAGATCGCCAGAGTATCAACCAGATCATCCTCATCTAAACAGCCGGGATTTTCTATAACAAGGTTGGACATTATAGGGTTTTCACTAACCACAATGGTAAAATCCGCAATACCCCCGGTTGAATCAGCAAGAACCTCAATCCCTGTAAAGTATCCCAGACCGAACAGGTCCCTTACTCCCTGTGGAAGCGAGGATGGAGCAAATACACCTCCCGGGGAAATGCCCAGTGTTCTAATAATCAATGAGTCTGATACGTATGTATTACCCTCTACAGTGACACTGGAAACGGGAATGGAGAATGCCACACCTGCCAGTATAGAAAAGATAAGAACAGTTAATTTCATACATTCACCTCCACAGCGGGACGGTTTACCTTCTCCTCTTTCACTGAGGTGAACGAGAGAACATCACCATTTCGCCTGGCGCTGACTTTTCTGCCTCCGGAGAGTTCACCGGAAACAAGTAAATCTGTTAGAGGATCTTCAAGAAGTCTCTGGATGGTCCTTCTCAGATGCCGGGCACCTGCATCACGACTGAATCCGCTTTCTGTAAGAAGATCAAGAGCTTCGTTTTCGATCACAAGTTCGATATCCAATTCGCGCAGCCTTTGGAGAATCTCTGCAAGCTGCATTTCTACGATAGTTCTAATATTGTCCACACTCAATGAGTTGAAAACTATCACACTGTCAAGGCGGTTCATAAACTCGAGTGGGAACAGTATCTTGGCAGCACTGAGTATGGCATTCGCTTCGGATTCCGAATCCTCTCGCTGAAATCCAACAGTTCCACTGCCACTGGTGCTTTTCTGTGACAGGTTCCCGGTCATGATGATGATAGTATTACTGAAATCAATTTTTCTTCCGTAACTATCCGTCATAATTCCATAATCCATCACTTGAAGCAGCATATTGTAAACATCCGAGTGAGCTTTTTCTATCTCATCCAATAAAACCACAGAATATGGTCTCCTGCGAACTTTCTCTGTGAGCTGTCCGCCGTCATCATACCCAACATAGCCCGGAGGAGCGCCAACCAGTCTTGATCCGGAGAAACCCTCTCTGTATTCGGACATGTCGATTCGTATAAGGGCATTCTTGTCTCCGAATACCTGTTCTGCAAGTATTCGAGCAGTCTCTGTCTTGCCCACCCCCGATGGTCCCAGAAAAAGGAAACAACCGGTGGGTCTTGTGTTGCTTCGAAGTCCGACACGCCCTCGTCTTATTGCATTGGAGATATGCTTTATTGCTGTGGACTGACCGATAAGACTCTCAGCCATTCTAACCTCAAGATCTGAAAGCCTTGAAGTTTCACTTTCACCTACCCTGCTGATGGGAATTCCTGTCATCTCAGCAACAACAGCAGCAACGTCATCCAAAGAAATTTCAACTGGTGGCAGACTGTCGATCCAGTGGTTACGGGAATCCTCCAGAGCTTTTTCAAGACGGAGAACTTCCTCTCCGAATCTGGAAACGCTGCCAAGATTCCTTTTCTCACCGGCTTCATCCTGTTCGCGCCTCATATCCAGAAGGCTGTCATGAAGTTCAATCAGAGAGTCCGGTGGGCTGGATGCCCTGGCATGTGCTCTGGCACCTGCTTCATCCATAACATCTATCGCTTTATCCGGAAGATGCCTTCCACTGATATACCTGTGAGCAAGGATCGCACAGCTCTTGAGGCTCTCCGGTGGAAAAACAGCATTGTGATGGTGCTGATACCTGTCTTTCAATCCCTCGAGAATCTCCAGAGTCAGTTCAACTGATGGGGGGTCAACATTGACAGGCTGAAATCTTCGTTCCAGAGCTCCATCCTTTTCAATCCTTCTTCTGTATTCATCAAGAGTTGTGGCACCAATACACTGGAATTCTCCTCTGGCAAGAGCGGGTTTCAGCAGGTTGGCTGCATCAATAGCTCCCTCGGCACCTCCTGCGCCCACAATGGTATGAATCTCATCGATAAAGAGAATAACATTCCCGTCTTCCCGTATTTCTCGAAGAAGTGCTTTAAGTCGCTCTTCAAACTGCCCGCGATACTTTGTGCCAGCCAGAATGGAGGCCATGTCAAGAGCCATGATCCTTTTCCCGTAAAGGGGAAGCGGAACCCTGCCGGAAAGAATTCGGAGAGCAAGACCTTCAACGATGGCAGTTTTTCCTACTCCCGGCTCACCCAGAAGCACCGGATTGGATTTTTTTCTTCTGCACAGAACCTGAACGATACGGTCAATTTCCGTTGACCTGCCGATAACAGGGTCCAGACCGTTCTCGGATCCCAGAAGAGTCAGGTCGCGACAGAAGTATTCAAGAGCAGATGTAGCTTTCTCCTGCTCAGGAGATTTCTTCTCTCCGGATGTCTTCAAGGTGTCAAAAAGTTTGTCGTAATTGACACCATACTGCCAGAGTAATGCTGAAGACCCGCTGTCTATCCTTGACAGCGCAAGAAGAAGGTGCTCTGTAGAAATGGAAACTGAGTTCAATTTCGCAGCTTGGATTTTTGCATCTGCAAGAATGGATCTTGAACGGTGGCTCCATGTTAGATTTGTTCTGTCTACAAGGTA
>JAOZRM010000014.1 GCA_029940175.1 Candidatus Sabulitectum sp.
GAAGTTATAAAAAGCGGCTTCGGTGAAGAGATGATCTAATGTTGTTCAAGGGGATACCTGCCTCTCACGGCATTGCTATCGGCCCGGCTTTTCTACTGAAAGTCGAAGAACTTCGTCATGCAAAAAGATCCCTGGGATCTTCTGCTGCTGCTGCTGATAGTGAAGTCGTAAGATTCCAGAATGCCATTTCTGCGGTCAAGCACGACCTCGAAAACATTGCCGACTCAATGGGAGATGTTGTTGAAGGTCGTCAGATTCTTGAGTTTCTTCTACTTCTTCTTCAAGATCCTACAATTAAAAAAGAGGTTGAAAGCACTATTCACGGTGGAATGGTCAACGCTGAATACGCCGTAAGCACCACTCTTCGCGGAGTTATGGAAAAGTTTAATGTCATGGCCGATCCATACATTCGCGAGAGGGTCGCAGACGTTAAAGATGTTGGACGCCGAGTTATAGAGAAACTTTCAGGCACAGAAAAAGAGGCTTTAAAAAAACTTGAGAAGCCAGTGGTTCTCGTGGCAAAAGATTTAGATCCCTCAGAAACGGCTGGGCTGAAACCAGGTCAGGTGCTTGCTTTTGTTACAGATATGGGAGGAAGAACTTCTCATACCACCATCCTTGCAAGAGCTCTGGGTATTCCTGCAGTAGTTGGGCTTCAAAAGATAACCTCTCAAATTAACCCGCGAGATATCCTGATCGTTGATGGCATACACGGTCATGTAATAATAAATCCTACGAAAAAAGAGCTTAAGTACTACCGCGAGATCGGTGATAGATTCCAGGAAGCTGAAAACCTGCTCAAGCGAATGAATCCCGGACCGGCACTTACTGAAGATGGAGTCAGGTTTGAACTGGCAGCAAACATAGAGCTTCCTCATGAGGTGGCAATTGTCAAACAATTCGGTGTGGATGGTATAGGTCTCTTTCGGACGGAATTTCTCAGGCTTATCCAGGAAAAGGGCGAGAATGAGAATGATCACTTCAACATATACGACAAGGTTGCTTCCGAAATGCACCCGAAGCCTGTGATAATTAGAACTTACGACATGGGCGGGGATAAATTTCGAACTGGCCTTGACTCCGCCCGAGAGGCAAACCCTTTCCTTGGGTACCGTGCTGTGCGTATCGGCCTGGACAGACCGGAAGAGTTTTCCATTCAGCTTCGAGCAATTCTAAGAGCTTCCGTTCATGGAAACGTCCGGCTGATGTTTCCCATGGTGACCCACGTTGAACAGCTTCGCAGACTCAAAGATCTACTGAATCTTGTTCAGAATGAGTTAACTTCTCAGGGGATTCCTTTTAACAGAGACATGCAGGTTGGAATTATGGTGGAAACTCCTGCCACTGTTCTCGCTCTGGATCTTATGCTGCCTTATGTAGATTTCGTTTCAATAGGTACTAATGATCTTACGCAATACACTCTGGCTGTTGATAGAGGAAATCCCAAAGTAGCTGATCTGTATGATTCTTTTCATCCAGCGGTACTCAGGCAGATCGATACTGTTGTAAGACTTTGTCATTCACAGGGCAAATGGGTTGGGGTTTGCGGATCCATGGCAGGTAATCCTCTGGCTGTTCCACTTCTTATAGGGTTCGGGGTTGACGAGTTGAGCGTTGCTCCTGCTTTAATACCTGATGTGAAGAAAATGATCGCTGTGGTTACCATTGATGCTGCCAGAGAAATGGCAGAGAAATCCCTCTCTCTGGAGACAGGCCTGAGAACAAGGGCCCTGGTTCACTCTTACGTGATTGGGAAGTATCCGGAAATCCTGCTTGATGAAAATGACTGGAAACCAGGAGGCTGACACATGCATTGTATCATACCCGCCGCAGGCAAGGGCACAAGAATGCGGCCATTGACCTGGTCAAATCCGAAACCTCTGATTCCCGTTGCAGGGCAGCCTATGCTGGCTCATGTAATTGATTCACTACTGGAAGCGGATGTTGATCACATAACACTTATAGTCGGTTACCTGGGAGATGTGATCGTTTCATGGGCAAAAACTGCATATCCCAACATCAAAGTTGATTTTGCAGTGCAGGAAGTAGCAGATGGTCTTGCCTCGGCGGTTCTTCTGGCTGAACGATTTGTAAGTGATACTCCAACAATGATTGTTCTTGGTGATACCCTTTTTTCGGCAGATCTTTCCGTCCTGAGGGGTGAACCAAGGAATATGATAGTAACCTCGCCAGTGGATGATCCATCAAGATTCGGTGTTGTGATCATGGATGGCAGCTGTGTGGTAAAACTTGTAGAGAAACCATCTGAACCCATAAGCAATCTTGCTATTGTGGGTGTGTACTATTTTGCCAGCGGCAGAACACTCATGAGCTACTGCAGAGAACTAAAAGATAAAAATATTAAAACCAGAGGCGAGTATCAACTTACAGATGCAATGCAACTTATGCTTGAGAATAACGAGCCTTTTGGAATACTGGATATAGACGGATGGTACGACTGTGGAAAACCGGAAACTCTTCTTGAGACAAACAGAGAACTCCTTGATAAGACGGGAAGCTCTGGTCACCCGGTGCTGGACAATTCCGTAGTAATTGATCCCTGCTTCTTTGGAGAGGGAACAGTACTCAGGAATTCTATTGTTGGTCCGTGGTTTTCCGGTGGAGCAGGAGTTCTTATTGAGAATTCCAGAATAAGCAACACCATTGCAGGGTCCGATTCTGTATTTAAGCATGTTAACTTGACAGAAACAGTTGCAGGGGAGAGGTCAATTGTGCAGGGATCTCCATCCAGAATGTACATAGGTGACGATTCTGTCACGGAGACTTAACCGCCGAATTGCTCTGTATGCATCGTCTTCCGCAAACCGCGGCGGAACTGGTGTTTATACAAAAAGACTTATTAATGGATTTAAAACAGCTGGAATAACGAATGTGATTCCTCTGGGGTCACAACAATCAGGGTTTGTTGGAAAGCTTGTTTCTGAGCACTATTCAATTCCGCACATTGTTAAAAAGGAGGGATTTGAACTTGTTCATCTGCCCGCGTTTGGTGGGAATGTTGCAGGCACAGTTCCATTTGCTGTAACTGTTCATGATATGGCATTCATGGTTCGAAGGAAATGGTTTCCTTTCCTAAGATCACTTTATTACAGATTACATTTCCCAATGGTGGCTAGAGGTGCATCTGTTATCATAGCAGACAGTGATTTTACCGTCTCGGAAATTAAAAAATACCTGGGGCTGGATGCATGTCGAGTATACCTGTCTGCTCCACAAAACAATGCGGACCCGATGATGTTTCGGAGAGCTTTCGGCATAGATGGCAAGTACATATTGGCAACGGGCACAGTTGAGCCAAGAAAAAATATCAATGCTCTTCTTGAAGCCTGGCCTTCCATCAGACTGGTTCATCCGGAACTAACCCTTGTTATTGCCGGAAGATGGGGATGGGGTAGAAAAGAAACAAAACACGCTCTTTTGAACACTCCGGGGGTCAAATGGGTTGGTTCAATATCGGAAGGCCATCTTTCCAGCGCTTTTTCCGGTGCGAGACTGATGGTTTACCCTTCTCTTTATGAAGGGTTCGGGCTGCCACCGCTGGAATCAGCCGCTTCGGCAGTTCCATTCGTCATAGGCCCCGCAGTTACTCTCAGGGAGATCTATGGATCTGTTGCTGCTGCAATATCAGGGGAAACACCATCCTCAATAGCCCAGGCTGTTCTGAATGCTCTTGATATGTCGAAAAAACCGGATGAACTTCGTGAATTCGCCAGTCATTTTACGAATGTAAGGATGGCTGAGAATACTTATGCTGCCTACAGAAAAGCATTTTCATGAAGATACTTCAGGTTTACAAAGATGTTTTTCCTCAGGTCAACGGTGGAATTGAAAGATACATGCATGATGTTTCTCATTTCTTGCAGGACCGAGGTCATTCTGTAAGTATTCTTGTTGCTGGAGGTGGCCACAGAATTGTGGATGGACTCTCCGTTTCCGGCATCTGGTCACCCGGAAGAATTCTATCTAATCCTGTAGCACCAGGTTATGCCAGATTCTTCACGGAGACTGATGCAGATGTTATCCATTTCCATCTGCCACTTCCATCAGCGGTCCTGGGATGGTCATTGGTGCAAAAGAGTAGAAGAAAGCCGTACATTGTCACATACCATAGTGATATAGTTCGTCAATCCTTTGTTATGCCTGTCTATGGACCGTTACTGAAAAGGTTTCTTGAAGGTGCGTCAAAAGTAATAGCCACATCACAGAAATACATTCTCACCTCAAAATACTTGAGTAGCCTGCAGAACACCGCAGCAATACCCATTGGTGTGGATCTTGAGCGATTCAAACCGGATTCAGATGTTCAAAGAGATTACTATCTTTTTGTTGGACGTTTTAGAAGATACAAAGGTATTTTTGTTCTTCTTGAGGCCTGGAGAGAAATGCAGGATCCTCCGGACCTTGTCCTTGCCGGTGGTGGTGGACTTATTCAAAAAGTCAAGGAGTTCATCAAAAAGCACAACCTTCCTGTTACAATCGCTGTGAATGTTACAGATAGCCAGCTGGTTAGATTGTATCAGGGAGCAAAAGCTCTTATTCTTCCTTCTATTCAGCGGAGCGAAGCATTCGGTATGGTTCAAGTAGAAGCCATGGCCTGTGGAACTGCAGTGATAAGCAGTAACCTGCCAACTGGCGTGTCCTGGGTGAACAAACACAACGAAACAGGCCTTCTGTTTTCTCCAGGAGATCCTTCAGCTTTATGCAGAGCTGTTGATCAATTTGAGAAATCGGATAAGAAAAGAGAAGAAATGTATTCCCGGGCACTTAGCAGGGCTCAAAACAATTTTGACAGCACAGCACTTTTTCGTAAAGTAGAGGAATGCCTTATAAAAGCAACAGAGAACTAACACTTCTGCTACTTACTGCAACTGCATTAGGCGTAGTGGATAGTCTGATACCACGTCCAATGCCATTTATGAAACTTGGACTTGCAAATATTGCTTCAGTGATAGCAGTGGTTAGATACGGTTTTTTAAAGACACTTGAATTGAATCTTCTCCGGGCTTTTGCAGTATCGCTGATAACGGGAATTCTGGCAACACCTTCATTCCTGCTATCGATTTCAGGAGCTGCAGTAAGTGCCATAACCATGGGATTGCTCTGGAAATTATTACCGGACAGATTGTCACTTTCAGGGTTGTCGGCAGCTGGGGCTGTTGCATCTCTATGGGCGCAGCTTCTCGCTGCGGGTTTCATTCTTTCGGGACTTCCTTTGCAGAATATTGTATTATTGCTGACTCTGTGGGGGGTTCTTTCCGGTTCAGCGGTTGGATTGCTGGCGCAGAAGGCGATGAGCAGGAGCTTAAAAACTGGAGTGTTGCACAAGGCCGAAGGTTAAATTAAGATACACAGGTGGGAAGGGAGACTTTTGTTACACGGCAGGTCCACCAGATTCTGGGTTTTCATTGCTCTTGCGGGCATGATGACTGGTACTGTTTTCGGCGAAGCGATCGGTGCACTATTGCCTGATGGCTCCGTTGCGCTGAGACAATTTTTCAGTGGAAGTGCTGAGTTCTCTGTTGGTCCATTGGGTTTTGATTTATACATTCTCAGATTTCATTTAACTGAGATTGCAGTGAAACTCAATATCATGACATTCGCCGGTCTTCTTGCAGTTGGTGTTCTTTACAAATGGTTCTGACCAAACAGGGGGTTTGATTTTGGGTCGTATTGGAACCACTGAGCTTGTTCTGATTCTGGTAGTACTGCTGCTTCTTTTTGGAGCAAAGAGAATTCCTGATATCGCCAGATCGATAGGGAAGTCGATGAATCAGTTCAAGAAGGGCTTGAAAGACGTAGATATGAATTCTGAAAGTGATAATGAAAATGAAAAAAATGATAAGAATAAAAAAGAGCAGAGCGAAGGGTGATTCCGTATGGCAACTGTTAGCTACAGCGCAAAAGAAATTGACTGCAAGATAGTCTATGCAGGGCCGGGTCTGTCGGGCAAAACCACTAATGTTAAATACATTCACGGCCAGGTAGCTTCAGATTCACGAGGAAAACTCATTTCACTGGCAGCGGGTAACGACAGAACCCTGTTTTTTGATTTTCTCCCCTTGGACTCTGGTGAGATCAACGGATTCAAAATCAGACTTCATCTCTACAGTGTCCCTGGCCAGGCAATGTATTCTGACAGTCGCAGGCTCATTCTTCAAGGTGTGGATGGTATAGTATTTGTAGCAGACTCGCAGGAATCGAGAATGGATGCAAATATTGCCAGTTTAAGAGATTTGAAGGAAAATCTGCGCGGCCAGAGAAGAAAGGGAGTAAGTCTTGTACTGCAGTGCAACAAGAGGGATCTTCACGATGCAATCCCCGTTGCTGAAATTGTCAAGGAACTGGGATTAGCCAGAGTTCCATGTCTGGAGTCTGTTGCTTCCGAGGGCACCGGTGTGTTTGAGACCCTTCGCCGTGTTAGCAGGATGGTAATAGGAAGACTGCACAGGCAATTTGAAATACTGGAAGGAAGAGCCTGATGTCTGAATCTTTTGTTGATCTGCTGCTTGTTAGATTGGGACGCGAAGAGGAAAAAAGAAAAGTTCTCAAACTACTTATCACTAATCTTGATCTTTCTGTCACGGAAGCTGAAAATGCTGTAAAAGATTCTCCGTCAGTGATAAAAGAAGCTGTTCCCATGAGCGAGGCTCGTGTGATTCAAAAAGATCTATATCCATACATTGACTTGCTACCCAGGCTTGAAGAAGATGCAGGCAGTGACTCTGTAGAAGACGAGAAGGCAGTATCCACTTCCGGTTCTGACTATGACGATGCAAACGAGGACATTGTTAAAGACGAAACAGAAATAGACGAAGATGATATGTACCAATCCAATGAAGATGAGAGTGAAACCGAGCACTCCACCGATAAGGATGAGGAAGAAAATGATGTAGAGGGTGATGACTATGACCCTGTGATAATTTCCTCTGTAAATGAAGAGATCCGGTCCACTAACAGATGTCACATTTGTGGTCGAACTCCAACAGACGGAGAACGACTTGCCCCATGCAGAACCTGCTCTGATCTAACATGCCGCGACTGTTTCGATAGAGTAGCGCACGTGTGCAACAAGTGTGCCGCAGATGGAAAAACAATAGATCGGGCCAATGAAGGAGTGACCGGTGCTCCTGACGCTGGACTGGAATTTGATTCAGACGAAATCGCAACTGGAAGTGGTGAAAAATCCGGAGCTCCCAGGATTGCTTTAACGGTGTTTGTCTTACTTCTGGCCATGGCTGCTGCTTTCTATTTTGTAGATCCAATGAACTTGTTCAACACTGATCACTCAACGATCGTTTCACACAACAACATTGCTGATGCAGATACGACTTCTGACGCTGCAGACTCAGTAGAGAGCATCTTGCCGGTGGACACTTTAGATGTGAATTCAGAAACCGTTGACACAGTTTCTGTTAAACCGGACACTTTCACTGTAGATGATCCTCACGGTGTTTTATCAATGGTGCTTCCTGAAGCTTATGTTGCAATTGACGATGCCCCTGCAGTGAATTTCCAGTTGACACTGCCTTCTGGTATTCAAGCTGACATCCCGCGTGAGGAAAGTGAGATTCTATTTCATCAAATGTCAGTGATAGCATCTTCTATTCCTGTGGTTCTGGATACAGGTGTATTCCTTGTGTACCATGATACTACCAGTGTTCTGGTTCTTGCTCTTCTTCACCCGGAGGAATCCGGAGCGAGGATTGAGTTGATGCGGGAATTAGCTAAATGGCTTTTGCAATCCGGAGTGGATCAGCTGGTTCTTGTTTACAGGGAAACCATTTATCAGGATGCTGTCCCCATGAGCCTTGTGAGGGAAGTATTCCCAGATGTGGAAGGTATACTGAATCCCAGCCAGTTCAGAACCTTTTTCAGTTACAGGGACGACTGCTGGGAATCAGTAAACGGTCCAGTTGTCGACTGGCTTTCAAATATAGAATAACCACTGATCAGGTTCAGAAACAGGAGTTCTTCATCCATGTCAAGAGATGCAAATAGAAAACTTGTGATCATAGAATCACCGGCCAAAGCCAAGAGTCTAAAGAACTATCTTGGAAAAGGATGGGATGTTGTTGCATCCTATGGGCATGTAAGAGATCTACCTCTTAATCGCATAGGGGTTAACAGTGAAACTCTGGAGCCTACTTACACAGTTCTCCCTAAGAAGAGAGCTGCTGTTGCAAAGCTGAGGAAGGTAGCATCTGCTTACGATAAAATATATCTTGCTGCAGATCCTGATAGAGAAGGTGAAGCGATCTGCTGGCATATTTTCAAGCTGCTGCAGAAAAAGGATGTAGAATTCAAGCGGATCAGATTCAATTCCATAACAAGAGATGCAATTAGAGCTGCTTCAGAAGCTGCGTCAGACATTGATATGGACCTTGTTGATGCCCAGCAGGCACGACGTGTAATGGATCGTCTGGTTGGATACAAGATCAGTCCTTACCTTTGGAGAACAGTTGGTAAGGGGCTCAGTGCCGGAAGAGTGCAAACTGTAGCACTTAGACTGATAGTTGAGAGAGAACGAGCTATCAGCAGTTTTATCCCCAAAGAGTTCTGGCCTGTAACAGCAGAATTTGAACAAAGCGGATCCAGATTACAGACCAAACTTTTTAGATTCAGTGGGAAGAGGGCAGATGGAGACAAGTACTCTCCCAGCACCGGCGAGAAAGCAGACCATATTCTGGACAGAGTCAGAAAAGCTTCATGGGAGATCACTTCTGTTGAGGATAAGGAAAAAAAGAGGAAGCCCGTTCCTCCATTCATTACAAGCTCTCTTCAAGTTGCTGCATCAGGCAGGCTGTCAATTCCACCAGCCGTAACAATGAGAATTGCTCAAGATCTTTATGAAGGGTTTGAAATTGACGGTGAGAACACCGGTCTGATCACATACATGCGTACGGATTCAGTTCGCATTGAGCCTTCAGCCATGGAAGATTGCCGCAACTACATCAGAGGGAAATGGGGAGCAGAATTGCTTTCTCCCAAACCCAGAAGATACAGAGCAAGCGGTGGAGCCCAGGATGCGCATGAGGCCATAAGACCCACTGACGTTAAACGAACTCCCCAGGCAATGGCCGGTATTCTGGACCCCAGACATCTAAAACTGTATACACTGATCTGGAATCGCTATGTAGCCACTCAGATGTCTGATGCAACCATTGCAGAAACTGTCATTCTTGTCTCCAGTGAAGATGCTGTTTTCAAGGCAACAGGGCAGAAGATAGTGCATCCGGGATTTTCAATTGCAGATCCTGCACAACTGAAAGTTACCAGTGAAATTCCTCCTCTTGTTGTAGGCACCGCGATTCTGCTGAATGTTTCTTCTGAACAAAAATTTACAAAACCCCTTCCCAGGTATTCTGAGGCAGCACTTGTATCTGAAATGAAGAAAAAGGCAATTGGCAGACCATCTACGTACGTATCAATAATTGCTACTTTAAAAAAACGTGCATATGTAGAACTAAAAGAGAAGAAACTTTTTCCTACCGAGGTGGGAATTGTAACTACCGAGCTCCTGATCAAGCTTTTCCCTCATCTTTTTGATATTGGGTTTACTGCAAGACTGGAAGATCTACTTGATCTCGTGGCATCAGGCAAGAAAAGCTACACTGAGGCTGTGTCTCAGTTGTATACTCCTCTTGCAGCTTCTCTTGAGGAAGCAATGAGGCGACTCCCTGAGATAAAAGCTTCCATGGTGAAGGAAACTTCTGAAAAGTGTCCTTTGTGTGGCAAGACTCTTCTGGAAAAGATGGGTAAATTCGGAAAATTCCTGGCTTGCAGCGGGTTTCCATCCTGCAGGTATACCCGTCCTCTTGAAGAAGATTCAGAGGCTCTGGCATCAGATGTAAAGTGCTCAAAGTGCGGTAGGAATATGATGATCAGAAAGGGTCGATATGGTAGATACCTTGCCTGCTCTGACCCTTCATGTACTCACACTCAGCCAGTTCCAGTAGGAGTTAAGTGCCCGGTAGACAAATGTTCCGGAGACCTTGTTGAAAGAAGGTCCCGGAAGGGTAAGTTGTTTTACTCGTGCAGCAGATATCCGGATTGTGATTTCGCCATGTGGAGCAAGCCTGTTGACAGAGAGTGTCCACGTTGCGGATTTCCGGTCCTGGAGGAAAAAAAGAAAGGTGTGTACTGTCCCAATTGCAAGAAGAAGATAGATTGACCCTTGATTCTTTTAGAGATGAGCTCATGCACGGCAGGGGATTGTCACCACATACAGTAAAAGCTTACACCGCCCAGATGGAAGATTATGTCGCAAGGGGGGGGTCTTTCCATGGTGGATTTACTACTGAATCCATAAGGGAATACCTTATGGAAAGGGCATCTGAAAATATAGCCCCAAGAACGGTAGCCAGAATGGTTAGTTGCTTCCGCACCTTTTCAAGGTGGTTTGTGGAAACAGGACACTCAAGTACAGACCCGGCCAGTTTGATCAAACCTCCTGGAATGCCCGGCAATCTTCCAGGTTTTCTTGGAGTAAACGAGGTCAGGAGTGTTCTTAACAGTTACGATCTTTCCAATACGAAGGGGATCAGAAACAGAGCGGTAGTCGAACTCCTTTACGGTGCAGGTGTTAGAGCATCTGAAGCTTCTTCTGTGCTACTTCGGGATACAAACATACATTCGGGAATTATAAAGGTGATGGGTAAAGGCAGAAGAGAGAGAATCATTCCCTTACCTGCAGGTACTTCAAGTTTCCTTGACAAATGGATCACATGCCGGCATGAATTCATTTCAGACAATGATCCTGGCAGTCTTTTTGTCAGTGTCCGGGGACGAAAGCTTGACCCCAGAGATATTAGACGTATTGTTTCCTCTGGAGTATCAATGGCAGCAAGAGCGGCAGGAGCCACGCCACATACATTCAGGCACAGCTTTGCAACTCACCTCATGAATGCTGGAGCTGATATACGAACTGTTCAGGAACTACTGGGTCATGCCGGGATAGGAACAACACAGATATACACTCACCTGACCACGGAAAAATTGAAAGGTGTTTACATGAAGACACATCCCAGGGGGAAAAAGTGAAGATAAAAGACGCATTAACCACAGACAGAATTGTAGCATTAGTTGCAGCTCTGGTTGCTTTTACAGTTTATGTTATTACTCTAGCACCATCTGTCAGCTTCTGGGACAGCGGGGAATATATCACTTGTTCCTGGGTTGCTGGGATACCTCATCCTCCCGGAGTGCCTTTTTTCGTTCTTCTTGGTCGAGTGAGCACCATAATTTTTGGTTTTATTCCTTCTATTGCAGCCAGGGTAAATCTTATGTGCGCCCTTGCAGGCACTGTTACTATTGGTCTTGTGGCAAGATTGATACAGAGATGGAGTGTCAGGCTTAAATTTGAACCATGGCTCTACAGACCTGTATCTGTTGCAGGAGCTCTTATGGCTGCATTCAGCTATACAGTCTGGAGAAACAACAATGCCACTGAGACCTATGCCATGGCTGGTCTTCTCTCTCTTCTGATCTTATGGGTTTTTGACCTGTGGATCGAGAGGCGTCTTCACGGCAAGCCCGCGGCCAGACAATTACTTCTTACCGGTTACCTGATGACTCTTGCAATTGGTAATCACCTGAGTGCACTTATTGTCACCTTTCCAATAATTGCGATGTACGTTCTCTACGCTTTCAGGAAAAAGGCTTTTGAATGGAAGTCACCGAGCTTTTTTGTGATATTCCTGGGCCTCATGATATTGGCGTTCAGCATTCACCTCTACATGCCTCTGCGGGCCATACAGAACCCCGAGATCAACGAAACAAATCCATCTGTATGGACAGAGTTCAAGGAAGCCATTGAAAGAAAACAGTACGGCCAGGTTTCCATATTCAGCAGGAAAGGACCTTTTACTCATCAATTGGCATTGTTTGCGGAGTACCTCTCATGGCAGGTGGGAAGACCTGAAGCCTGGACAAGTTCCATGGGCCACACTGGCGGCACGATTTGGGCTTTCCTGAGGATGGTAACAGCCATTCTAGCAGTTACCGGTCTTGTGACTATTGGCAAAAGGCGACCTGATCTTCTTCTACTGATCGGTCTTTCATTTATCATGGCCAGTCTGGCTTTTGTGGTTTATCTGAATTTTAAAACCGGCCCGGAGGGTACTGCTTTGGGAGAAGTCAGGGAAAGAGATTATTTCTTTGGAGCATCTTTTATCTTCTACGCAGTACTTTCTATGATAGGTCTTGGCTCTCTGTTTACTTCGCTTCAAAGCAAACTTCTTAAAAAGGCAGCGTGGTCCATGTTGCTGTTCCCATTTGTTTCTCTTGGCGTGAACTGGCATCATTGCGACCGATCCGGTGACTATGTCGCCAGAGATTACGGCATCAATCTACTCGAAGCATGTCCAGAGAACGGCATCATAATCACAAACGGAGATAATGATACTTTCCCGCTGTGGTTCGCTCAAGGTGTTCTGGGAGTCAGGCGGGACGTAATAATTTCAAATCTCAGTTTGATGAACACACAGTGGTACGTTAAGCAACTGGTGGCCAAAGACCCTGATCTTCTCAGTTACTCAGACAGCACTATCAGCAACATGCAGCCTGTTTTCATCTGGGGACCGAATTTCTTTCATGTTTCAGCAGATGGATTACCGGCTACAGGAGAGATCGACAGACAGATACTTGATGACACCTTCAACAGGCAGTGGCCCTGGGCTCTATCCACAGGATCACTCAGCATACCAGTGCCAAGCATGGGAAGAGGCAGTCAGGGATCTGTTCCAATGCAGGACCTTCTTTTGATCGACATGATAGCTAATAAGCATAATCACGGTAGAGAAATAATGATAGCAGGAACTGTTTCAGGAGAGAACAGAAGATATGTAGAGGATTATCTTCAGGTACAAGGCATTGCTTACAGGGTGATGGATAGTCCTGTTCGCCAGCAGGTTAACCCTGAACTGGGATGGGCTCTTGCGGAAGAGTTTCAGATAACCGGCTTGAAGGATCCCGGTGTTTACAAAGATGACCAGGCGATTCAAATAGCCCGGAACTATGTTAACGCCTATCATCAGCTGGCATATCACTTTCTTGCAGAAGGTAATGCTGAAATGGTTGGTGCCTGTCTGGACCGTGCAGAATCCCTGTTTTCAGCCATGCCTGAAGAATGGCTGATAATCATGCCTAATTATGTCCTTATCAAATCACGTTATATCCATGGTACCCAGGGAGCTGATGCAGCAGTTGCTTACATCGAGGAAGCAACATTCCATATGGAGAGTCTCGCGGAATTTTACGGGAACAGCGCTGTTGCAAGATCCGCCGCACAGCTGTCAACTCTTGCCGGGGAGTTCTCTCAGGAAGCTGCTTTTGATGCCATGATTGACTTTAAAAGCGATGGATCCCTTGCATTCGGATGGATCGGTATTGAGAAGGATATAACTTTCGGAAATTTCATTGCTGCAAGAAGAGCTATGGCAGAGCTTCAGAATGAATGGGGTGCCGAAAACCAGCCTCTCCTTGACCTTATGGAGGATGCTCTGGATCGCCTAACCATATTCAGTCCCTTGAGCGGTTCCCGGGGCATGGTGGATACTGCCTTTGAAGCTGTGTTCACATATGTTGATCTTTCAAATGAAACTTATGAGTGGAAAGATGACATCTCCACAGCACACATTATCATTCAGATGACAGAACTGGCTTCCAGGGGAGGCATTGTGACTGCTGTTTCACTTGGAAGCATAATTGCATCTGTTGTTGATTCAGAACATGAGGCTTTGATACTTAAAGATTTGTGCAGTGCGTTTGTTGCAGACCCGAAACGTGCAGAGGAAATTGCTCTTTGGTTCCTCCTTTCCACAGGAACATTCTCTTCTGAGGCAAGAGCAATAAACCTTTCGGACAGTGAATTCTCCGGTCTCAGTTATGCTATACTGGTAAATGATCTGGGAATCGAGTCTGATCAAGCTGTGTCTCTCTGTCATTCAGGTGAGTTAATCGCCGGTTTGCGCAACTGACAACTGGATGGAGGAAAAATGAAACTCAGGTCAACTACGGTGATTGGTATAGTCAAAGATGGCAAGGCTGCAATGGCAGCAGATGGCCAGGTTACTCTTGGCGAAACTATTATGAAAATGACTGCGAAAAAAATAAGAAAACTCTGCGGAGGAACGGTTCTAGTGGGGTTCTCAGGCGCTGGAGCCGATGCTTTTGCTCTTGTTGAAAGACTTGAGGAGAAGTTGGAGGCATTTCGCGGTAATCTCCCAAGGGCTTCAGTCGAACTTGCCAGGGAGTGGAGAGCAGATAAATATCTCAGGGAGTTGAACGCAATGCTTGCAGCTGTGGATTGCAACCATGCCTTGATAATTGGCGGCTCAGGTGAAGTTGTTGAATCCCCGGATGGGATTGTTTCTGTTGGCTCAGGATCACCCTATGCAATTGCCGCAGCCAGAGCGCTGACAAGAAATACGAGAATGGGATCGCTCAAGATAGCCAGGGAATCCATTTCCATTGCCAGTGATATCTGCATCTTTACAGGAGGAGAAGTTCAGTCGGAGGAAATATGCAAGCAACAAAAGTGATGACACCGGCTGAAACAGTAAAATGGCTTGACAGACATGTGGTGGGGCAGGATCAGGCCAAGAGAGCAGTTTCTATTGCGCTTAGAAACAGATATCGAAGAAGACTGATAGAGGAGCCAATGCAGTCCGAGATATATCCCAGTAACTTGATAATGATGGGACCAACAGGAGTGGGTAAGACGGAGATTGCTCGTAGAATGGCTAATCTTGTTGGAGCGCCTTTTGTTAAAGTTGAGGCAACAAAGTATACAGAAACAGGATACGTCGGTAGAGATGTGGAAGGCATAATCAGAGATCTTGTTCGCTCTGCAGTTAATCTGGCAACAAAAAAGGCCAGACAGGAAAAAAGAGAGGAAGCAGAAGCAAGGGTCAACAAAAGAATTATAGCTTCGATTTCTCTTAACGGGGTGAACTACGGCTCAGAAGAGGAATTGCAGGAATTGCTTGATATTGGGCGTCTCGATAGTCTTGAGATAGAGCTGTCTTTAACCGAGAAGGCAATTGGAGTTGAGATATTTCCCATGATACCGGGGCAGGGATTCGATAATCAGATGAACGATCAGATGAAGAAGATGCTTGACAAAGTTATTGGTAAACGTAAAAAAAAGATTCGCATCACAGTTAGTGACGCTCGCAAAAAACTTTTTGAAGAGGAACTGGGCAGGATACTTGAAGGAGGAGACCACGTTCAGGAAGGTCTTAAGCTTGCTCAGGAAGAGGGCATCGTATTCATAGACGAGATAGATAAAATAATAGGATCAGAGGGGGGTAGCGGACCAGACGTATCACGAATGGGAGTTCAGAGAGATCTGCTTCCTCTTGTTGAAGGTAGCACCGTGTCTACAAGATACGGTCCTGTCAAAACGGATCATATGTTGTTTATTGCAGCCGGTGCTTTCCATGGAAGCAGCCCAGCAGACCTGATACCCGAGCTTCAGGGCAGATTTCCACTGAGGGTATCGCTTGATCCACTTTCAGAACTGGATCTTCTGAGAATACTCACCGAACCGGAAAGTTGCATTCTAAGTCAGTACATTCAGCTTCTTGCTGCTGATAATGTTGAATTGATCGTTGAAGATCAGGCGAAAAAGAAGATTGCCGCTACTGCCAGGTATCTGAATGACGAAAAAGAAGACATTGGAGCCAGAAGATTAAGATCCGTTCTTTCATATCTTCTTGATGAGTATCTTTTCGGTGCGCCTGACCTTATCAGCGGCAGGATCAGATTGACAGGCAGGAAGGCAAAAGACCGATTAGGGATGCTGGTTGAAAGAAGAGACGAAGAAGGTTATATTCTTTGACGAATAGTTGGTAAGGGTCATTATTTAGGGGGGAATGGATGCACAGGTCAGGTAATGAGGTTGCTTACAAGGTAGTTTACTATGGCCCCGGCCTTTCAGGTAAAACAACAAATCTCAGGGGTATCCGCGATATTATCGCTCCAGAGAATCGTGGCAGGCTTGTAACCCTCTGTACCAGATGTGAAAGAACCGTTTTCTTCGATTTCCTTCCTGTTAATTTTGCTCGAATTGGTGATGTACGAGTTAAGTTGCATCTGTATTCCGTTCCTGGTCAGGCATATTACGCTCTTAGCAGAAGGGTAATTCTGGATGGTATTGACGGCATTGTTTTTGTGGCCGACAGTCAGAGGGAAAGAGCTGAAGCAAATCTCAGTACACTGGATGACCTTGAGCATAATTTAAAGAGTTACGGTCTTGATATGTCTATGATACCCATGGTTCTTCAATTCAATAAGCGCGATTTGCCCGGCATAATGCCAGTTGAGGAAATGAATTCTGATCTTAACAAATTCGGCTGGCCAACCATTGAATCAGTTGCTATCGGTGGTGATGGTCCAGCAGAGACCCTTAAGATAGTCGCTACGCAGATAGCCAAGCGCCATGCGCGGACGGGCTGATACACGATCCACTGTTAGAATTGTTCTCCTTCTGCTGTTTCTTGTAGCAGGAGGCTTTGCTTTCCGCACGGTATTTGCGCAATCAGTAATGCCGCCTCCGTCTAGAATGCAGGGAGAAACCACCCAGGCATACAGGTACACCCGACTGATCTCTGAGGGAAATGGGGTCCCTGCAGTGGATTCTCTCGTTATGCGTCCTGAGGGCATGCGCACAGCTGAAAATTCCATTTTCGAAGAATACATTGCAGGGTGGATGCACAGAATTATCGGTGGAGATCTCAGCAAATTCCTTCTGATGTTCTGTCGTCTTTTCCCCCTCCTGATTCTTCCGATTATTTTCTTCTGGATGCGCGGTTTCAATTATTCCTTAAATGAATCTTTCGCAGGAGCGGGATTGTACGCTGTATTTCTTCCTGCGCTTCTCCGAACAAGAGGAGAGAGCTTCTACAGAGAAACAGTGGCATTACCACTGATTGCTGCAACTCTTGCTCTGACGGACATGGCAATTCAAAGTGACAGGAAAAATGATCTGAAATTTGCATTTGCAGCAGCGATTACATTATTCATGGCACTGGCATCATGGAAGGTGACGGGTTTTATCTCCTTTTTTGTTTTTACCTGGCTTGCCTTCAGAAGACCGGGGTTACGGGCTGTTCTTCCTCTTGCAGTCAGTCAACTGGCAGCATCTCTTCTTCTTGCTCATATGCGCCACGACGGTGCTATTCTTTCTCCCGGCACTGTCATGGCTCTTGTTGCAGTGGCTTCCTCCTATTTAAAAACCAGAACATTGCCGTTCGCCGGAATTGCTGCTTCGATACTCATACAGATGTTTGCGGCTTCCTCTGCCACAGGACATGTAGCATCTGTGTTGGCAGCAAAACTGAAATTCATGTTCAGCCATCCGGAGGACCCTTCATTACTCACAGGTGATGCCCGTCTATTCTGGGTAAGTGGATATACCAGCCCGTCAATCGGGCAGATTGTTCTACTTTTTGGAGTTGCAGCGCTTTTTGCCATCTGGGGCTGGAAGACATTCAGAAATAGGGCAGGGGGTTCACTCATGCTTTTTCTCATGCCACTTTCTGCAGCAGGATATCTTTTCTTCGACAGGCTTCATGTTCTTCTTGCCATCGGTATCATCCCGGCTGTAATTTCTGCTTTCGGGAAAAGAAAATGGATGCTTCCAGTTGTGCTTACTGTTTTCGGCACACAGGCGATGTTTGCTCCTCAAATCGCAGGCGTTCTTGCTAAAACAGGGATGTCTTTCGGTAATTCATCCTCTCTCCTGGGAGATGAGGAACTTGACGATCTGATCGAATGGGGAACCAACAACAGGGGTACTATGCTTTCTTTCTGGCATATTTCCGGGTTGCTTTCTGCTTATGCCGATATGCCGGTGGTCACTCACACATTCTTTGAGAATTCCAGGAATCGGGAAACTATTATTGAGTTTGCCAGTAAAATTTACGACTCCGAAGAGGAAATGATCGAATTTATGGAAAGTCGCGGAGCAGACTATCTTGCCTACCAGGCTGATTTCATTTATGACAGAACTCCACAAGGGCTTCTTTACCTTGCAGCTCTCACCGAGATTCCGGATGGTTCTCTAGCCGTCAGACTTCATTACTATGCCCATTCTCTTCAAAGGCTTAAGCTGGTATGGCAGGGACCTTCCATCAGGGTATTTCAGATAGATGGAATCAACGCTGATCTTCCGAGACATCCATGCTGGGAAGCAAGATATGCATCATTCATTCACCAGAAGGAGATGGCAGGAGCTGTGATCAACTCTCCTGTTGAGACCGGTATATATCTTGCTGATCAAGGTATGGCATCGGGAGACCCGCAAAAACTATCAGCAGCATTACTTATTTTTTCCGGGACTCAAGGTGAAGTTCCTGCAGATGCTGCGATCTCTCTTCTTCAGCAACTTCTCATGGCTCACCTTGATGGACAATATCACATTGACGATCTTGAACAAGACTTCATTGCATATCTTTATGCCTGGGGTCCTGACCCCCAGCTCCGGTTGGACCTTGTAAGACTTCTCAGAAGCAGTGGACTCGATCAGAGGGCAGAATTCCACATGGAAATAATTGAAAGAATGGGAAGAAACAGCTTATGAGAATGAGTGTGAGTATTCAGTTCCTGAAAATGAGCGGTGCAGGAAATGATTTCATAATGATAGACAATCGTAATGGAGAGTACACATCCCTGTTGGGAAAACAATCCATTGCTTCTCTTTGCAGACGAGGTCTTTCTGTTGGGGCGGATGGTCTTATAGAAATAGGAAGCAGTCCTGATGACAAGTACGCATTTGCCATGAAATACTTCAACTCTGACGGGGGAGCTGCAGGTATGTGCGGGAACGGAGCCAGGTGTATCAGCAGGTTTGCCGTTGAACTTGGAATTGTAAAACCTGGAGATGAATTCAGCTTTAAGAGCGATGCCGGAAGTCACCGAGGCCTTGTCACCGGAGAAAATGAAGCGAGAGTATGGATGACTGAACCGGTTCTTCATTTCCTCCAGAAGGAAATCAGACTGGAAAAGAGTATTCAGATTGGATTTGCAGACACAGGAGTTCCCCATGTGATTGTTTTCGCTGACAGTATTGAAGATGGTGCTTTTGAGAAGTATGCCGGCACTCTCCGGCGGCATAAGGAGTTTGGCAGCCAGGGAACCAATGTAAGCTGGGTGAAAGTTCTAAATGACGGATCTCTGATAATGAGAACATATGAAAGAGGTGTAGAGGGTGAAACTCTTGCATGCGGCACAGGGGCAGTAGCCTCTGCTCTGATTGCATCTAAAAGGTTTGATACAATTACATTACCTGTTAGAATAGCAGTGCGCAGCGGGTTGGATCTTACTGTGGGCAAGGACTCGAAAGGCTGGTGGCTCCAGGGAGAAGCCAGAATAGTTTACAGAGCGGAGATGAGTTTTTGAAAAGAGCGGCCGTAACTCAGTTGGTAGGGCATCAGTCTCCCATACTGAATGTCGCTGGTTCGATCCCCGTTACCTTCTCCAATGCAGCGGGAACGGTATGGTACTTCTGATTTTAGCTCTATTTACCACTGAGCGGACCCCTGTTCAAGTCATGTGGGATTTGAGATCAGGCCGCGAAACATCTTCCATCCCTGCTATCATGGGATCATCTCTTTACCTCATGGCTAACATGAATTCAACTGACTTATCGGCGGAAAACCTTTTTGAAGGAATCATCGGTGGAGATCAATCTCTTGTAGTTCCTCTGACAGCTCTCATGGTTTCAGAGGGCAGACCACTACTGGGGGAGATCTACTGGGAGCTTGAGGGCAGTGAACTGCCTGCCACAAGAAAGGATCTTCTTAATGCTCTTGCCTGGTTCGGCAGGTATGAGCTTTACCCCGCTATGGCTCTTAATCCACCAGTACCTTCTGATATGGAGGGAACCCTGCATTCAGATCAATGCGGTGCAGTATGCGCTCTGGGATGGATGACCACCAGAAAAGACGGACTTTTTCACCAGGATGAACTCGTATCACCCTTAGATATTCAAATTCTTTCATTGTTTTTTTCAGAGATTGACTCCAGCATTAGCTATATGCCCTTAAGTCTTATGAACCAGTTATTTACTTCTTCTACTGGAGCTTCGCAATGACCTTTAATGAAACTCAGCAGAAGCGTCTGGAGCAACTGTCACGTGCTGTGACAATGATCAAGAGAACACAGGAACAGCTTCCCATTCTTCCAGCTCTTGTGTCCTGGATCCGTATTGTTCTTCTTCCATTCTGCGTCTGGGCGGGGTGGAGTTCCAACTACTCTGCAATGTTCTGGCTTTGTCTTGTAGCCGCTTCAAGTGACTACATTGACGGCTGGCTGGCCAGAAGGCTCAAAAAATCCAGCACTCCAGGAAAAACTCTGGATATTCTTGCAGATAAGCTATTCCTCTCTGTGATGCTGATATTCCTTGCACGGCTCGGGGTAGTAAACATGTTACTGGCCATGATTCCCGCCTGGTATCACATCACTGTTGTGCTGGGGCTGCTTGTGGTATCATGGAGCATAAAAATTCCAGTAGTTGCAATTACCACAAGCGAAAGACTTACTATCATACTCAGTTACGTACTGGTTCTCACTGCTGCAGGAACTCTTGCTTACCCGGACAAAAGCATTTTCTATAAAATTACAGGGGTAGCTCAAATTCTTACTCCAATTTCGACCCTTTTTGGTGTTGTAAGTTACTTCAGATTTTCCCGGAGACTTATACAGAGGTATCTCCAATGACAGCAATTATTTATCTATTTATCATCCTCGCTGGATCTTCACCAGCAGAGCTGGAGCAGGCAGGGCTTCTTTCTGAGGCAGGCGCTGCCTGGGAAGAGGAGAACAACCTTGCAGGACAAGTTCGTATCCTCGGCAGATTGATAGAGGAAGCCATTTATGCAGGTGACGGCAGAAGAGCAGTTCTTCTTTCTACAGAGCTGCAAAGTGTTTTCAGGGATCAGGATCTCAACGATTTCTGGATGGCCAGAATTGCCTGGACATCAGGTCTTTCTGAATGTGCGGTGGAACAGCTCATTCTGATCCCTCCGAATGATCCCTGGCTTTATCACAGGGCAAGGGGGCTCGCTGCACTTTTCCAGGAAAACAGTGTTGCTGCAGTAGAAGAGTTAACACTTTCAATTGCTTCCGCTTCTACATCCAGGGAGGCTTTCTGGAGCGCAATTGATCTATCTTCTGCGTATTTAATGGCTGGGATGTATGAAGAGGCTCTTCAACTTTCCCGGCTTTTTTGTGTACATTATCCTGGAGATGCACTTGGAATTGTAATGTATGGTTTGAGCCTTCAGGCATCAGGTCAGTTCAGTGAATCCTCCAGAGTTCTGGGTGCGGTCGATCCATCAAATACCGCAGCAAAATATATGTCCCGTGTAATTATGGAAGGATTTGAGCAGTGAAATTCATAAAAAAACTCTTCGGTAAAAGAAGAGAAGCGAAGGTTTCTTCGAACTGGAATGACTTCAGATTCCCGTCAGATATTCAGAAGCCTGAATCTGTTGGTGTTTTCTCATCCAATGATATCTCAGATGTCTGGTCTGCAGTTTACATGGCAAAAGCACTGCAGACAGCCTATCCTGGCATCCCTGTTCATTTTGTGACTCATCAGGACGTGTGCGAACTTGCAGGTTTTCTTCCATGGACTCCGGAAATGCATCTCTACACAAGTGATGCTGGAGCCCCGGAGCCCGAACTTCCGGGAAACGTTTTGTTTTTCTGTCCCACACCCAGTGAAGATCTTGTAAGATTCATAGACAAAACTCCTCCTGCCGCCTGTGTTTCATCCATTGAGCATCCTGCGGTTAATTTAAGAATTAAGACTGTAGCAGAGCTTCTTCCGGATAATGTGTACGGGGTTATGAGTGTTCTAAAAATGAAAACTGACACAAGCTGGAAACCTGCCGTTCCGAGAATTCTAGCAGACAAGGCCTCAGCAATTCTGTCACCTGTGTCTCACAGAACATTACCCTACATTCTTGCCACAGAAGCAGCAGCTGCCATCTTCGACAAAAAGAGAGCAGAAGTACCACTGAAGGTTGTTCTTGTGGATGGCAAGAGCAGCAATATTCCACATGAGACAAACGAAGGCATCAAAGCTGCAATGGTGGCGGGAGCATCTGCTGTGGCCACCACAGAAAAGGATCTGTGGATTCACGCAAGAGCCCTTGGAATTCCTGTAATAGGTCTGGATCGAAAGGGAGCTTTCACAGGGTGGGGAGGGGAACCGGCAACTGGAGATACACAATTCCTCAACCAGTGGGCAACTCTCATAAGACATGGGTGGTAGAGCATTGAAAAAAGTAATTACATACGGAACATATGACCTGTTCCACATCGGTCACTTGAATATGTTGAAAAGAGCAAGAGCACTGGGTGATTATCTGGTAGTTGCGATTTCCACTGATGAATTCAACACAGGCAAGCACAAGCAGTGTGTTTACCCTTACTCACACAGGGCTCAAATAGTTGAAGCGATGAAATTTGTTGACAAGGTTATTCCGGAAACAAGCTGGGAACAGAAAATCGAAGACATAAAGAAGTACTCCATTGATGTATTCGTAATCGGGGATGACTGGACAGGAAAGTTTGATTTTCTGAAAGAATACTGTGAAGTTGTTTATCTCCCAAGAACAAAAAGCATCTCAACAACAGCGATCAAAGACACAGTTCAGAGTGGTAAATCAATTTCCAGCATCACATGAAACTGCTCTTTTATGTGTCCAAGCTTTACTCGTTGCCGGTAATACAGCCGGTGGCTATTGAAGCCACACTGCGTAAAATTGAAATTGCTGTTTTTGCCAGTTCAAAGGTAGCTGGTATTCTTTCTGTTGAGTTTCCTGAGTTGAAAGTATTTACGGAACTGAAAGATGCAATTGACTTTCTACCGGATTTTGTTCTCTGTCCGGGGAATTTTGTGGATTTTCGTCTTCCAGGGATCAAAGTTGAACTGTTCCACGGCATTGGTATTGAGAAGCCCTCTCATTACAAGATCAGGCACTTCTTTGATCTGTACCTTACCTCCGGTCCGGTGGTAACAGAAAAATTCAAGAAAATACAGCAGAAATACACCTATTTCAAAGTGGTGGAAACCGGCTGGCCCAAGATGGATCATATCATGAGTTATGACACATTGAAGATCAGAAAGCGGTTCAATCTCCCATTGAACAGGAAGATAATTCTGTACGCTCCCACGCACAGCAGCAGCATGGAATCTGCAGGAAGCGTAATCCCCGCAATCGACTCGATCATGAAACCGGATGAGATCTGGTTCTGCAAACCTCACGAGTTTATGGACAGAGAGCTTCTTCAGAAGCTGAAAACAAAAAATGTCAGGCTTGTAGAAAGTTATGACATCACGCCATACCTTCACATGGCAGATGTTCTTGTATCAGATACGTCATCAGTGATCTATGAGTTCATGGCTCTGGACAAACCGGTTATTACCTGCAGAACTCTTAGCAGGAAAGACAAAGGAATAGACATACAGTCCCCTGATGAACTCAGGTCAGCTCTTGACCGGTCACTTCAGAACCCGGAGGAATTATCACACCTGAGAAGAAAGCATCTTCAGGAAGTGAATCCTCGTCTGGATGGCTCCATTTCCAGAGGAATCATCGATCTGCTCTTGTCAATTGATCCTACTATTCCTGTTGGCGAAGGTAGAAAGCCCATGAATCTCTTTCGAAAGATGCAGATCCTGTATCACAGTCGATTCCGCAAAGGATACCTGCGATAGAAA